>JBIKNE010000075.1:0-7623 GCA_044358855.1 Bacteriovoracaceae bacterium
GAGATGTGGGTTTGATTTGTGAAGCGCTACCACTGCTTATTGGATTAGTCTTTGTGTCAGTGCTGGACATGAATAAGCTGCTTAATAGCAAAAGCATAAATTTCATAAAACACTCCGTTGGTTAGGTTGTAACGGAGTAATGGATTTTGATGTTAAATAAGATGGGTTTTGGATATTTTTTATATTCCTGAAGGCTTATTTAACCTTAAGGCAAATTCAAGATCAGATGAATCGAGCTTAAATAATTAAAACTACTTACCCCAAACATTCTTCGGCTTGAGCTTATTGTCCTTATAATGACGAAGGGCCTGAAGGATCAGAGCCTGATAGCCTTTGCCGTCTGGGCCGGCGAGGTCTTTGAAGTATTGGATTACATCGCTGTCTAGGTTGATAAACACTCCACGCTTAACGGCTGCTTCGAAATCGAAGGGCTTCATGAAGTCTTCAAGAATTAACTCCTTCTCTTCTTTAGAAAGAGGTTTAAAGTTCGGCTTTTTTTTCTTCATACAAACCTCGCAATTGATGCAAAAAAAGTATCTTTTTCTTGGTCAGAGGCACGTCTAGCAACAACGATGCGTCGAAATCCATCATCCTTTTTACAATAAACATAGAGAACATCGGATAAGTCCTCTGTTAGCCCTAAATAAATGTTGTCTCCTGAAATATTCGGCAATTTAATTGTCGCAGTATTTAGAAGGACCTCTTTGGCTTTTACAAAACTTAAATCATATATCCTGATGTTCTCATCCTCATCTTCCGGAAGCCAAGCAATCGGCAGCTCCTTCATGCGATTTTCTTATTATATATATAAAGTATATATTGGTCAAAACTAGGGGATAACTAGCGAAGGTTACAAAGGACGGGCCCTCCGAGATTGCTCCCGGAGGGTGAGTGGCAGGCCTAATAGATTTCCGAACGGAAAGAGTGGTTGGTGACTCTCTTCGATTTATCGAAGTAGACGATGAGGGATGTTTCGTGACTAGTGGATGAGCTGCTTGAAACGTCTCCGCCGAGATAGCCCCATGAGAGGTAGCGCATAGACGAGTTCCAAACGGTGGCGCCGACTGAGCTGCCGGATGAGTTGTTCGCCTTGCGAAGATAGCTCCATACTTCAGTGCCGTCGCCATCAGAGGCCACGGTGTTGGGTGAACCAAGGGCTTCAAGAACTTTTGCCTGAGTTGTACCTTTGGCCAAAACTTTATCAACATTATTTTTATTAATTGAGCTTTGCTGGCGTTCTTTATCGCCAGTCGTTGAGCAAGCTGCGAGAGAGAACATCAAAACTAGCAATACGAATTTCATAAAATCCCCTTTGTTGGTTGGGGCGAAATTAGTGCAGGTGATGTTGAGATGGCACGCGAAGGGTGCTCAGAAATGTAGATAGTTCAGTATTGAAACGCAAGGATTAGCCTAAAAGTAACTGACACCTTTTGGAAGGTGTTTAACTAAAAACAAGGATCTACTCAGATATGGAAATTCAATTTACGATTCTAGGGAATCAGAAGATAATTTTCTTAGAGGTTCATAATGTCATTAAAAGATCAGAAAGAAATTATCAGTGAGATTTTAGAAAGTCTTTTTGGTAAAGAGGATAAAATTTCTTTTTATTTTATGAAGAAGGATAAGTCATCATCAAAGACTGAGGCGATTATTTCTTATAAGACTCGCAAAAAAATTGATTATGAAAAGATGAAAGAAACAGAATTGCTTCTTCAGAAGCAAACTGGTCAAGCGGAATTAAGACTTATGAAATGGAGTGAGGTTATTGGTAAGATTGTTCCAGCTTCAAGAGTATTTAAAATCCCATTTTTTGATTCTAGTGATATTTCAATCAAATCCCATCCCTGGCGGTTATGCCCTATTGGCGAACATTGGGTAAGACGTCATCCTAAAAAATTAAGTTCTGGAAACGTTACTGATCATGATGGACATTGTCGGAAAAACAAAAAGACGAAGACTGAGTTTTATCATGCAGATGAGTTGAAGCTGATTGCAGAAAATAATTTTAATGCACTTGAGTCTGATCCTTATGTTATGCCGGTTCGAGATTCATTAGATTTTCCCAATGGCAATAAGTACGATCTTTTGATTGCTGGCTGGACTAAATTCTGGAATGACGTTTTAAAACCTGAGGATCCACTTTCTCCTGATTTTGTGAAGGCCTTAATTGCTACAGAGTCGAGTTTTAATTTAGTTAAAGATCAGTCTAGCAACGATGGCCCGGCCCGTGGACTTATTCAAATAACCGAATCTTCTCGTAAGATTTTACAGAATCTAAAAGGTGAACTCAGGAATCATCACATTGAATTAAGCGTTGTGGAAAGTCGTGATCCAGTGACTAATATTGGAGCTGGGATTCGTTGGCTTCATTACAAGAAGTTGTACGCAAAACGTATTCTAAAGAGAGAGGCTACTTGGGAAGATGCTGTGATTTTTTATAAAGGGCTTCATGGTCAGGTTGGAAAAGTTAAAGTAGCTAATAGAATTATTGCAGATATTCGCAAATATTATAGTCGGCTTCAAACGAAGAGGTAGAAAATATGAGATTGATTTTCCTTATCGTTTTAATATTTGTAACTGCTAATGCTTCAGCTGTTATTCACAAACGGACGGAGTATTTTCTGGATCTTGAATTGAGTAAGAAGACGTTTCTTATTACTTGCTCAGGAGGCCCTCAAGATGACAATTCAATCCTCAGTTTTCATTTAATGGATGGAGATACCTATTATAATTTTTATTATCGTCGTGTGAGAACTGTGAAAGATTGCCATAAGCTTAAGATAGAATATATGGATATGCTCAAAGAGCACGACACAGTTCGAATAGTTGCGAACCATCCCACAGAGAGTGAAATGTCTGTTTCTGAGGCAAAGGCAGAGTCTGCTCCTTTCAATAAGGCCAGGAAAATAATCTTTGGCCCATTTATCCGCCTTCAGACGGGTAATAAATGTAAGGCCTATTTTTCGAAGGACTGTGACCTACCGAAGAATTATTGGGGAGGGGTTAATCCCGAAACGTAGAAGAATTGTTGATTGTCGCATGACTCCGCAAAAAGCTAGGCTGCACTAAGAGTCCCCAAAGTAGCTGACACCTTTTGGATAATTCATTGAAAATCATGCACTTGCGAGTGTTTTTATATTTCCAGCAAAGCTATCGCTGGAAATATAACTTTTTCAGCGGTATAATAGTTGAATGTATCAAAGAAAGATTAACTTATTAGAATTACTAGAGAAAAAGTCCTACTTTCTCTTTGGGCCACGAGGTGTGGGTAAGTCGTTTTGGATACGACAAAGTCTGCCGGAAGTTCCAAAGATCGATCTACTCAACACGGCCTATTTTTTGAAACTTAGCTCAAACCCTCATAGTCTGGAGAGTTTTATACCTTCTGGGGCCAGGATGGTGGTCATCGATGAGTTTCAAAAAATTCCCCAGCTACTCGATGAGGTCCATCGACTCATCGAAGAGCGAGGAATTCACTTTTTACTTACTGGGAGCAGTACGAGGAAGCTGAAGAGAGAGAATGCAAACCTTCTTGGTGGAAGAGCGCGAACGCAATACTTTCACCCTCTCATCTCGTGTGAGATTGAGGACTTTGATCTTTTCAAGTATCTAAGGAATGGAGGGCTCCCGACGATCTACGAAAGTGCTGAGCCACATGAAGATCTAATGGCCTACATCGATAGCTTTCTGCGAGAAGAAATTATGATGGAAGCTCAAGTCAGAAATCTGCCGCAGTTTACGCGCTTTCTTAAAACTGCGGCGATGTGTAACGGAGAACTGGTTAACTTTTCTCGGGTTGGCTCCGATGCAGAAGTTCCTTCGTCGACAGTACGAGAATATTTCTATCTGCTTCAGGATACATTGATGGGATTTTTGATCGAGCCCTGGAGAGATTCTCAGCAGCGAAAGGCAATTCAAACGTCTAAGTTTTATTTTTTTGATGTAGGGATTGCTCGCGCGCTCTCGGGGCTAAGCCCCATAGAAATTAAAACGGATGCGTTGGGACGTGCCTTTGAGCATTGGATTGCAATTGAACTCAAAGCATATATTGAAATTCAGCGCATAACTAAGCCTCTCAATTTTTGGAGAACCGTTCAGCAGGATGAAGTAGATTTTGTTATTCCCGATGACCTCGCGCTGGAGGTAAAGGCTTCGGAAAGGGTTCGTGAGAAAATGCTTCGTGGATTAAAGAAGATAAAGCAGGAAAAAAAGTTTAAACACCACATCCTGGTGTCACTAGACCCAATACCTCAAGAGATCGACGGGATTCGCTGTATGGATTGGAGGCAATTTTTAAAGATGCTGTGGGAACATCAACTGATAAGCAAGTGACAGCGTAATCAAGCGGTTAAAAGGAATCTGGAGCGCTTTCCTGAGGACTTTTTAATTATTCCAAATTCAAGTGAGTTAGCATCTCTAAGGTCGCAAATTGCGACCTTAGCGGATTCAAGTCATCAAAATTACAGATTCAAGTTTACACCGTTCCTCTTCACCGAGAATGGAGTGGCGATGCTCTGAAGTGTGTTGCGGAGTAAGGAAGCTATTCAGGTTAATATTGAAATCATGCGCGCTTTCACAAAACTGAGAAGTTTTATGATGATGGACAATAGTTCGCTTGAGGGGCGAGTGCAAAACTTAGAGAAGAATACGCATAAGCTTTTTTAAATAGTTTTCGAAAGACTCGATTCGGTAGAGGACTTGATCACGCCAAAGCTTTCTGAGAATCGAAAAAAGATTGGTCTAAAAAAATAAGTTCCTCTGATTCCATCCTGGCGCACAGAGCTTATTTATGCATAAGTCTTATGCCAGGATGCTCAACTCTTCTCCGCTAATAGCTCGAAGGCTCAAAGTGACACTTATTGGATTAAATTACTCGAAATAGATCCACATTACTTTTCTTTTAGGAGCCAAATTGTCGTATTGGAACCTCATGCCAATTTCAGGGATTCTGATTAAGTATAGCTCTGTTGCCACATCACTCTTAGTCTCATCTACGAGCTTTGTTTCTAACCACTTATATTTTTCAAATCGTTTTTTTAAGTACGCGTAGTTATCCATGTCTTCGAAAAAAAAGATTGTGAGATGTGAGATTTTATTTCGATCTGTACTATCTAGATATACATCGATCTTGGATTTTTTATATTTTAAAACTTGAAGGATTTGATCTTTTCCTTCTCTTGCGATCTCGTCAGGTTTGCCAAAACTTTGATACAGATTTTTTGTCGTTTTATTCTTCATCAGGCTGATGATCTTATCAAATCTATCGCTCGAATTGGGACGTAGATCATTTATGGAACAACTCGAAATTAGTAATAGATAAAGATATAAATATCTCATCGCTTTTCCTTAGATTTAATAATTTTATCAAGAATTTCAAAAGATTTCGGATTAAATTCTTGAAGTCTTTTTGGGTTAGAGTAATAAGTTTCTACGGAATTCGCGAAGTCCTCGCTTGGAGATTGAGAAGAATCCGGGATGATTACTTTCAGTGGAAGGCTGCGGAGCTTTTCCATTTTTGTAAGACCAACCATTAGATTCTAGAAATTCCTTCAAATCTAATGCATCCACGTCCCAGACTGCTATATGGGATATCTCATGTAAAAGAACATACTCAACATTTGGTGAAGTGAAGTAGGCATCGAAAAAAATTATAGTTTTACTGGCAGGATAAGTCAGTGCAGGATTTTTAGGATTACCTTCATGAACACTGGCCCTTAGAAAATTAGCAATTTTATAACGTTTAATCCATAAAGGCAGTTTTTCGATATCTTTGTTAATAAGTTCTTTTTCTGATTTTTTCCAAGATTTGAATTTAGTTTCAAGATTATTAAACTTCGTTGGAGAAGAATCTTGGAAATAGTTTTGTGATTTAAGCTCTCTGCAATGCTCTGATCTGGGATGTGCCGATACATGAGTGCCATCCTTTTTCGTATATGTAGCAATCCATTGCGCTCGTATGTGAATTTCGTGCGGCAGGCAGGCGAACGTATGAAATGGTTGCGTTAAAATTGTTAGAAGTAGGAACTTTATAAAAGATAGATTTTTTGAAATCAGCCTAGCCATTTTCTTAGGATGACCTACAAAATTTTATTGGTAAAGTGATGAAATTAATCTTTATCTAACTGTGATGGACATAAAGTGCATGACATCTTTTGAGTGCATTTTTAATAGTACGATCTAGTATTTATACTAGCTCAATCTAGCAAAAATATATTCAAGGTATAAGTCCTCGATTATGGTGAATTAATTTTATGCAGCCCAACTCAAGTACGCCCATATTAAAAGGATATCATGGCCAAGATTGCCCCAAAGTAGCTGACACCTTTAGGTTATTTTAAGTAGGTGCTGATGAAGAAGAGCGATAGGGACGTTGTTGGTTAGAACTCTTTCACCCTCTTGATGGCAAAGATAAACGGGAGGTATTTTGTTTTTAAATACCTTTTTTACTTCCTGATATTTATCAATTGAATATGAGAGCTGCCCACTGACTTTGGCTTCAATAAAAATGAATTTGTTAGAAGCCAGTTTGATGAGAAAGTCTATCTCCTCTCCGTCGCGAGAGCGCCAATGAAAAATGTCCCAGCTCAATCCTAAATTAATATTCATTTTGTAGATTTCACTAAAAACAAGATTCTCAAAAAGATGGCCTTGCTGAGGTGAAGTTAAAATGGGTTCCCCCGAAGTCCATCCTTGCAAACGACAAGCGAGACCAGTGTCATTAAAGTACACCTTAGGTGATTTGATCAAACGTGTAGAGAGTGAGGTCGTAAAGGGCATTACTAGAGAGATAATTCCCATCTTCTCTAATATTGAAATCCAATCTTTAACGGTCTTAGCGTCTACGCCGGTATCGTTGGCAAGGCTTGCCATATCCAGAATTTCACCAACTCTGCCTGCTATGAGTTTTGTAAATTTAAGAAATTCTCGGCTTTTCTGAATGCCTGCACTCAGAACAATGTCTTTTTCAACATAAGAGGTGATGTAGTCATCTAGATATTTTTTTGCATCTTTAGTGGTATCAGCATAAAGCTCTGGCCATCCACCTTGATAGAGGATGGTTTGGATTTTTGTCGGAATAGAGCCAAGGATTTCGGCGACACTTAAGGTATTCATTTCAAAATAACTTGCGCGGCCGGATAGACTTTCTTTGACATGCTTATCCATCAAGATTTGATTTGAGCCAGTGAGGCGGATAATGGTTTGCGAAGATTTTTTTTCGCGTTTATGTAGATCGACCCTGCGCTTGAGTGAGGGGAAAAGTTCTGGTGCGTATTGTGCTTCGTCGATGAAGAGCTTTTCATCCTCAAATTGCTTAAGAAATAATTCTGGATCGTTTTGTGCCAATTCACGTAATGAGGGATCATCGAGGCTCAATTCTTTAAAGCTCGGATCAATTTTTAGTATGAGGCTGGACTTGCCACACTGGCGTGGGCCTCTGATGATCTGGATATGATCCTTGTTCTGCTGCAAATATTGAGAAATATGTCTTTGAATCCACATGTTTGGCAATTATGGACTGAGAATCCGTTTTTGTCAAAAGTGGTCCTTAACTCATTGTAAATTGGTCATACGTTCTGGCGCACGGAGCTTATCGAAGGCCCAAAAGTAGCTGACACCTTTTGC
>JBIKNE010000076.1:0-7586 GCA_044358855.1 Bacteriovoracaceae bacterium
ACTTGATCTGGTTGCAGCCACAACAAATTCAATACTGGTGAGCCAGCTTTAAAAACTTGCAGTAGATTCGCACCAGCGGTGGGATTAAATGCCAGAATGATAGTGTAATCACGGTAGCCTTCCATGAAGCTGAGATCTATCGAGGGACAAGATAAGATATGCCTTCTTTCCCCACGTAAAATGGCAACACCCGTTTCAGACATGGCATCGAGCAGTGGATAGGTGTTAGAAAAACAGTTGCGATCATTATTCGAGAGATCACGAATACCATTCAAGAAATTCGGATCTTTTTTTTGAGCACTGGCATCCCACCAGAGCGCTGATTTAGAAGCCACTTGCTCCCCTGCTGATTTCACTTGAGGGAAAACATTTTCTTTGGCACATGAAAAGAGCATGAGTAACGACAGAAGAATAAATAATTTCATTCTTATAGATTAAGCGGTGAAGTCATTTCATGCTATCTGACTTCACCACCATAATCTTAATTTAATCCAAAGCTAACTTACTGGTTCACTCAAGCCATTTGAAGTTGAGTTCTTTTGTTTGAGCATCGTTTGGCTTCGAAGGGGCACCGGCCATGAGATCAGTCGCCGTTGCTGTTTTCGGGAATGCCATCACATCACGAATGGAATCAGTCTTTGTGAGCATCATTACGAGTCGCTCCATCCCAAAGGCCATGCCTCCATGTGGCGGTGTACCGTACTTCAAAGCTTCTACAAAGAAACCAAACTGATGTTGCGCTTCCTCGGGAGAGAGGCCCAGGACTTCAAACATGCGCGATTGAACTTTATTATCAAAGATTCGCAAAGAGCCGCCGCCCAACTCATATCCATTACAAACGATATCGTAGGCCTGCGCCTTACATGCAGCGAGCTTCTCAAGATCATTCGACATAAAGTGCTCAATTTGATCCAAGCGCGGCATAGTGAAAGGATGGTGTTTGGCACCAATGCCTTTGGTTTCAAAATCAACATCCAAGAGTGGGAAGTCATAAACCCACAAAAACGCATAATCATCGGGATTGTACAATTTAAGCGTTTTTCCTAAATGGCGACGAACAGCGTCCGCGCAGTCATGAGCGACATTGTCTTTTTTGTCGGCACAGAAGAACCAGAGGCCATCACCTTTCTCTGGTGAGTGCTCATAAAGTCCCGCTTGAATCTCAGGCGTGACAAATTTTGAAATGCCACCCGAGAGCGCACCGTTTTCAACTTTAAACCAAGCGACACCTTTACCACCGTAAGGCCTAACGACTTCAGTGAGTGCATCAATATCTTTGCGAGCAAGGGTACCAAGCTTCACTGGCAAGAACATCGCCTTGACTAAACCGTGCTTCTCTTTGGCGATATCCGCGAAAGTAGCGAAGCCAGAGTTAGCAAAAATCTTAGTAACGTCCATCTGTTCTAGGCCAAAGCGCACATCTGGTTTATCTGAACCATACTTCGCCATGACTTCATCATAAGTGATGCCTTTCAAGGTAAAATCATCACCGAGATTGAATAAGCGAGAGACCATCCGTGAAGCCAAATTCTTCATGTACTCCATCGTCGGAAAACTCACCTCGATATCGATCTGAGTAAACTCCGGCTGACGGTCAGCACGAAGATCTTCGTCACGGAAACAGCGGCAAATTTGGAAGTACTTATCGCTGTTCGCAATCATCAACAATTGCTTGAGCGTTTGTGGTGATTGTGGAAGAGCGTAGACTTTACCTTTGTGCACTCGTGAAGGGACAACATAGTCGCGAGCACCTTCAGGTGTCGTTTTATAAAGAATCGGCGTCTCGACTTCCATGAAACCTAATTCATAAAGTGTCTCACGCGCTTTGCGAGTAGCATCTGAACGAATCTTCAAAATTTTCTGCAAACGCTCACTACGTAAATCAAGGTAGCGATACTTTAGACGAAGATCTTCCGTCGCTTCGGTATGGCCATGAGGCAAGAACGGTGGAATTTCAGCATGAGATAAAAGCTCAACTGTCTGCACCTGTACTTCCACAAGGCCAGTTGCCATCTTAGGATTTTTTGCTGAGTCCGGGCGAGCTGCTACAACACCCGTGGCACGCACCACTGATTCAAGTGAGAAGGTTTTCAAAACAGTCAGATCACCTTTGAATTGCTCAAAACCAAGTTGAGTTAGGCCGTGCTTATCGCGCAAATCTACGAAATGAAGTGCACCAAGGTCGCGCACCTTATTCACCCATCCGCAAATCGTGACGGTTTTCCCGATATCCGAATCTCGGAGCTCACCACAGGTATGGGTACGCATGAGACCTGATAAATCGCGAATGCTCGTCATTGTCATCTCCTCGGAAAGTGGCCTAGGATTAGGCCATGGAAATGATGCCTCAGAGCGTATTTAAGCTCAATCGAATCCTTAGTTTCTTTCTATTGACGCTTCTAGCCGCGTGCCAGAATCAAGTAGATAAAGACCCTTCTAAGTGGGCCTGGCTCATTGCGCCCGAAGATAAGATGCTTGTTCGCCTGGCGATTGAGGAAGTTGACCAGCGTCGTGGCTTCTCAGGGACGCGCAACGAAGAGTGGCCGGATGATCACGGTATGCTGTTTATCTTTGAAGAAGATGGCATGCGCGGCTTTTGGATGCCTGACACGCATTTTGATCTCGATCTGTTCTATCTCGATAGCAGCTTTAAAATTATTGATATTGAACGCAAAGTTCCGCACTTTGTCGGGCGCTACCCTGAGTCTCGTGTGCCACGCGCACGTGTCGTATGGGCCAGACATGTTCTAGAAATGAAAGCCATTTCAAAAGTTGGGGCAAAACTTAAAGTGGGCGATCAGCTTCGCTTAGAGTCTCCGAAGATTCCCCCGCAAATAAAATAAGAAATTCATCGGCCGCAATAACACCAAGAATCTCTTTAGCGAGTTGGCGCTGATAAGATTTATCGAGAGTAATTCGACGAATCTCTGTGCCGATTTCATCATTTTCTTTTTGTACACGCGCCAGTTCCGTTTGGCGTTCAGCAATTTTTTTATCCATGCCGACGTAATCAATCACTCCGCGTTCCATGAATACTAAGCGCAACATACAGAGAGCTACGATCGCCCAACCTACACGTGGAAGAAGATCCACTTTGTTTTTTGCTTTAGGTTTTGGCTGACGAATACGCGCTGGGCGCTTCTCGATTTCTTCTTCCTCTTCTTCATCCTCTTCGTCTTCTAAGTACTCCACTTGTGGAGTGGTCGCCATTCGGCGCTGAGGAGAAAAATCCATTTGCTCGGGACGAGCAGGAGATTTACGAGTAGGAGTTTCTAAAATAGTGGGAGCTTCAGAAGGTGTCGTGCCGAGTGGGCGCGAGAATAAATTCCCATTAGAAGTAGCGCGTGTACGCACAGCACTCTTTCTAAAAGGTGAGGGAACTTCTTCGAATTCGTCTTCGTATTGATTTTGCACGGTGCCCATCCTGGTCTTCTTGCGTAAGACCAGTTTAACACCGTGCTAAGTTCTGCACAATCACGCAGTTGGAGGACCTCTTCTTACCCGAGCACCCTGCTCAGGTGCCGCCATCTGGTCGGCAATGTCGACCATCACGCGACGTTGGCCCCAGGAGCTGCCTTTGACTTTATGAAGACGAGATCCTTGATTGGCGTCGATTTCAAAGAATGAAACTTTGTCGCGAATATCAATTCTTCCAACTTCCGATCCACGTAAACCAGCTGTGCGATGAAGGAATTTCAACAAATCGCCCGGATTAGCTCCGTCGATTTTGCCGATATTGATGATGAAACGCTGACCAGCTCCACGAGCTGGACCACGATTCATATCTCTTCCAGGAGCGCCACCAGCATCACCGCGACGACTTGGCGCCATCGCTGTAAGGTCACGTGCTTCACGGTACTTCTTAATTGTGGGAGCAAGTGTGCGAGCATAAAGAGCTTTTTGTAACTCTTCTTTGTTCATTGATTCAGTGGCTGTTTTAAAATCAGCAAACTCAGGATGATTTTGTTCAGTAATAGTGGTGGCAAGTTCAGTCACACCCTTCACTGCTTTAGAAATCAAACGACCGCGAATTTCATCAACACCTGGAAGTTCAACACGCTTAATAGGTGCTTTTGTGATGCGCTCGATAAGAGCGATCTTTCTGAATTCCATCGGAGTAACGATCGAGAGAGCGATACCTTTAGCTCCGCCGCGACCAGTACGACCGATACGGTGTACATAAGATTCAAGATCCATTGGAAGCTCAACGTTGATTACGTGAGTGAGATCCGACACGTCGATACCGCGAGCAGCAACGTCAGTACAAGCGACAAGCTTACACTTCTTTTCTTTGAAGCGCTTCATAGTGAAGTCACGAGCATCTTGTTCCATATCACCGTGAAGTGATTCAGTAGCATAGCCGCGTGAGTTCAAAGCGTCGGCCAATTGTTGTGCGCCGATTTTTGTACGAGTGAAAACCAATCCGTAAATATCATCGATACTATCGAGGTAACGGCAGAGAGCTTCTACCATGTCACCTGGACGAGCGACCAAGTAAGTCTGCTCAACTGAATTGGTAGTCAATTGTTGTTTGGTAACTTTAACAACTTTTGGATCGTTGAAATGCTTCTTCACAAGACCTTGAATCGGAGCTGGCAAAGTCGCAGAGAACATCCAAACTTTTTTGTTCGGGCTGTTAGCAATAATCGACTGAACGTCATCGAAGAAACCCATGTCGAGCATCTCATCAGCTTCATCCAAGATCACATAACGAACTTGTTCAAGTTGAAGAGCACCACGATCGATCAAGTCAATCACGCGACCTGGAGTTCCGACTACAATTGAAGGAGCAGCTGAACGAAGAGCACGCAACTGTGCGCTGATCGGTGTGCCACCATAAACAGAGAGTGAACGAACTTTGTCACCAGCAGTTGTGAATTTTGCAATCTCACCTTCAATTTGATTGGCAAGCTCGCGAGTAGGAGCGAGAACTAAAGCTTGTACGTGACGAGCTTTTGGATCGAGTTTTTCAAAGAGTGGAAGAAGGAAGGCTGCGGTTTTTCCGGTACCAGTTTGTGCTTGGCCAATGAAGTCGATATCACCAGCAAGCAGCAATGGAATAGCTTGCGCTTGAATTTCGGTAGCGTCGGCAAAGCCTAGTTTTGTAAGGGCTTCAAGTGATGAGGCCCTAAGGCCTAAGTCTGCAAATTTCACGGAGTCTCCGAGAGTTGAATGGTCATGTTCGACGCACCATAGCCCTTGCGATGGGCCATGGCCAGCGAAATGACCTCTCGACTCTCATTCCGTAATAATTACAACCTAGTAGGCCAGCCAAATAATCCAAGAACCTAGCGCGATAGTTTCAGGATCAAACTTAGCAATATTCACCGAACGCACGAATGGATAAAAAATCAAAGTGTCGGTAGCTGCAAATTCAACACCTAAGTATGCGGAATTTAGAGTTCGTCTTGAGTAATTATAGGATTTGTCACCCTTGGCCTCATTATGCTGAAGCTCTTGCTCCAAGATGGCCTGGAACCAAGTGGTGTCGTTTAAAAAGCGACGGCGAAGATAAGGAGCGTAATAAAGTCTCCAACGCTCATTCGTTGAATCACTGCTCGGAATATAGAAACGTGGAGTCACCCAGGCCCCTACACTCCAATCTTTATTCGGGGTCCAGTCGAGAATACAAAAACACTCCACCTGGCCATTCCACTTTTGATCGATAGTTAGTCGAGATGTAGGAAGGCGGTAACCGAACTGAGCGAAAAAAGACCATCCAGTTGTTGTAGACCAAAGTAATTTACGTACACCGACCAATTGGTCTTCAGTACGCAAGACCCCATCGTCACTTCCCAAACGATCACGATTACCTAAGAAAGATGTAAAGCGGGCGTTAAAAAATGGCTCCCAGCCATTGTCGAATTTGTAACGAAAAGCAAACTGGTTCCAAATGTTGTAACCATCAATCCCTGGAACAGGATTACCTTTTTTGTCGGCATCAGGAACAAAACCATCGCCACCAGCAACTGCAGGCCCCAGAGCTTCTGAGAAATAAACAATTGAGAGGCGTTTTTGAGGCGCAGCAGGCGCTACAGGCGCAGGTTTAACTTCCTCAACTTTTACTTCTTTTTTCTTTAGATCTTTTTTCTGCTCCTCAGCAAAGACTAATGAAGAAAAGAGAGTTAAGAATAAAAGAAGCTTCATGACCAAACCTTTTGCAAAAGAATTTATTGTTATGGTTGTGAAATGATTTATCAATAATGAATAGCTAGTTATTGAAAAATCATGCTTGAATGAAGGTTAAGTTTTATTAATACCGTAAAGGATCTCTATGACATCGGCCAAGAACGCAACCCTAGCAAAATTCTTTGAAAAATTAAGCGACATGGAAGCCGATACCGTCACCTCGCTCGTAGAGAAACACCTCAATGACGAAGACCTCGAACTTTTTGTCCGTCATCTTGAAGATTTTTACGGTATTGAAGAAGAGGAAGAGCTGGGAACATTGGCCCAAGTTATGGTGACAGGCTATTTGGCAGCGAAAGCCGAAATTGGTCAGCTTCAATAATTGAGCTGATCCTCAATCTCAAGCCAAAAGCGACGTACAGCGGCCACCTCTTGCAGAAAATACCAGCATGTAGAGAGTAGTCCCTCGTTCACACCTTTTTTGCCGAGCAAGCGGAAGACGGATTGAAGATCATCACTGATTTGTCCGCGAGTGAAAACTCGCAAAAATTCTTCCAGCAACCATTTCTCGGAATCAGTCGACATCACAAAGCGATTGTTCTCAGCACGCACATCAAGCTTGAGCGGCAGATGAGAAAGTAATTGAATGAGATCATTCCATCGGTGAGGAGCAAGTTGTCCATCGGCCAAAGGCCCCAAGCGCACGAGACCATCTTTTAACAGTCCCATTTTAGAATAAAGACTGAAACCATGAGGATGTTTTTCCAGCCACCAACTAAATCCAGGATCACTCAAGTTACACACTTCTTCCTCGCGACGAGGAAAGCGACGTTGGCCAACTCGCTGATGAACCACTTCTGCTTCTGAGAATGAATTTAACTCAAACCACTTAAGTTTTTTAAGTTGGACTCCCCCATCATTTATCAAACGCAGCGTAGGATATTCTTCGGGATGAGCTGAAATTAACTCTTGATCGACTGCTAAATTTTCACTGGCGAGAGTGCGAATAATAAATGTTCCGCCAGTCTGTTCAAGATGAAAAAACAAACCAGGAGCTTGAGGAGCAGGCTCGACAGACTCAAGAAACATCGGCTCCCATGTTTCTTCACCGTCTTCAATTTCCCCCATCAAACGTTTTTCACTCAAACGCATCGTTTCTTGAACGAGAAAAGAAACATCATCCATGAACGAACCTCAAAGGATTGCTCCAATCATTCGAAGCAACAAAATCAAAATGATCGGAGATGGATCAAAGGGAATATTAGGTGGCAAAAGTTGGCGAATAGGTTTTTGTGGGACATCCACTATTTTGCGCAATTGAATGACCACCGGATGACGTTTGACCTCTGGATTGGGGACAAAACTCACGATGGCATCGATCACGACAAGAATTACAAAAATATCAATCAACACATGCAGCATGTGTTGATGATAACTGGCCTCGTATCACTTGGGAA
>JBIKNE010000077.1:0-7569 GCA_044358855.1 Bacteriovoracaceae bacterium
CTTTCAAAGCACCTCACACTGCTTATGTCGCAAACGTGGATGCTAAAGAATACGCCGCGGGTACAAGCGCTGAAGGCATTCGCAGCCGTCTCGTCGAACAAGTCTGTGGTTCAGTTCGCTGGACGCAGTCGATTCAATCGCTTCCTACCAACACAAAATATATTGAAGTGGGTCCGGGCAAAGTGCTCCAAGGACTCATTAAACGCATTCAACCAGAAGCTCAAACACTCTCACTGGATTCAGTGGGCGCGCTTGATAAACTGGAGGAGTTTCTCAAATGATGTTTAACGATTTATCGCAAAAATCAATTCTCGTAACAGGTGCTTCGCGCGGAATCGGTCGCGCTATCGCTCTCACGCTCGCAGCTCAAAAAGCTCACGTGGTATTCAACTACCGCGGAGATGAGGCCCAAGCCAAAGAACTTGCTGGAGCGATTGAAGCCGCTGGCGGAAAAGCTACCGCCTTGAAATTTGATATGACTGATTTTGAAGCCATGAAAACTGCACTCGATGGTTACTATGCCGCCGGTCACACGCTCCAAGGTCTCGTGAACAACGCAGGTAAATCAAAAGACCAATTGGTGCTTCGAGTGAAACCAGAGGACATTGATGATTTGATGAATGTGAACTTAAAAGCGACCATGGTGTTGACCAATTATCTCGCCAAGCATTTGATGAAAGCGCAAGGTGCGAGCATTGTGAACATGAGTTCAATCGTAGGTTTGATGGGTAATACCGCTCAAACAGTTTACGCCGCGACAAAAGCGGGATTGATTGGTTACACCAAATCAATGGCCAAAGAACTCTCTAGTCGCCAAGTTCGCTGTAACGCTGTTTGCCCGGGCTTTATTGCCACTGACATGACGGCCGCCCTTCCTGACAAAGCTAAAGAAGAATACGCCAAAAGTATTCCTTTAGGTCGCATGGGGGAAGCGCAAGATATCGCGAATCTCGTGTGTTTTCTGCTAAGTGACGCATCAGGCTACATAACTGGTGAAGTGATAAAAATTGACGGCGGATTATACATTTAATAACCTCGCTGTGATTCTATTTCCCTTTAAGGAGTAACTGAATGGAAGTTCAAGACAAAGTCATTAAGCTCGTAAGCGAAGCCACAAAAATGGACGCTGCGAACATCAGCATCAACACTACATTCGTTGATGATCTTAACCTCGACTCACTCGACATGGTTGAGTTGATGATGAAGATGGAAGACGAGTTCGGCGTTGAGATCCCAGAAGATGAGACTGAGAACTTGAAGTCTATCGGAGACGTCGTTAACTATCTCAAAACTAAGTCACACTGATACGTACAAAGGCCCCTTACGGGGCCTTTGTCGTTTTAGGGGTATATTATGCAACTGCAACGTGTCGCTGTTACGGGTCTCGGGGCCATTTGTGGCCTAGGAAATACTCTTGATGAAGTTTGGGCCAATGCTCTCGCAGGCAAGCCCGGTATTAGTAAGCTAGAAAAACAAGATACCACTGATTGGCCGGTGACTTTCGGAGGAGAAGTTAAAAACTTCAAACTCTCCGAAGATCTCATGCCACTTAAAGATCAAGAGCGTTTTGATCTTTTTAATCACTTCGCACTTCACGCCGGAAGCGCTGCTATTAAGCAGGCCGGCATCTCCAAGGACACTTACGAAAGCACTCGCATCGGGATCATTTTTGGTACCGGTCTAGGAGGCTTCCCTCATATTGAAATGCACCACAAAACCTATCTTGAAAAAGGTTTCCGTCGCATTTCTCCGTTCTTCATTCCTTCAGTCATTCCTAATATGGCGCCCGGATTGTTGAGCATTCATTATGGATTCCGTGGTTTGAATTATTCCATCGCCAGCGCCTGTGCCTCATCGGCCCACGCCATTGGTGCCGCCGCGACGGAAATTATGCTCGGGCGCCAAGACGCCATGATCACCGGCGGAACTGAAGCCGTTATCACTCCCTACACCATTGGTGGTTTTGCTTCCATGAAGGCGCTTTCGAAACGTAACGAAGAGCCCGCTCGTGCTTCACGCCCATTCGATGTAGACCGTGATGGTTTTGTCATGGGAGAAGGTGCTGGGATTATCGTTTTAGAAAATTATGAAAAGGCTAAAGCGCGCGGAGCACGTATTATTGCTGAAGTTGTTGGCTGGGGTGCAACGAGTGATTCGTATCACATTACCGCTCCTCATCCAGAGGGCGAAGGCACTATCCCATGTATGCAACAGGCCCTCGCCCAAGCGGGCATCGCACGTGAGTTAGTGGGTTATATCAATGCTCACGGGACTTCGACTCCGCAAGGAGATATCGCTGAAACGAACGCTATTAAACGTGTGTTTGGGGATCACGCTAAGAAATTAGCGGTGAGCTCAACCAAATCGATGACTGGACATCTCTTAGGTGCGGCCGGTGGACTAGAAAGTATCTTCTGTATCAAGGCGCTTGAGACTGGCATGCTACCTCCGACCATTAACTTAGAGAAGCAAGACCCTCAATGTGATTTGGATTATGTCGCCAACAATTCTCGCAAAGCAGACATTCAGTACGCCATGAATAATTCGTTCGGTTTCGGTGGAACAAACTCAAGTACCATTTTCAAAAAGGCATAACACATGAAGCACTTAGAGAAGGTAGATCCTGAAGTTTTAAAATACATCAATCTCGAGGCCCATCGCCAAGAAGACGGACTTGAGCTCATCGCTTCGGAAAACTACTGCTCACGTGCTGTCATGGAAGCGCAAGGCTCATGCCTGACCAACAAATACGCTGAAGGCTACCCGGGCAAACGCTATTACAACGGCTGCGAATTCGTAGACCACGTTGAAACTCTGGCGATTGAGCGTTTAAAGAAAATTTTCGGAAGCCAATACGCCAACGTTCAACCTCACTCGGGCTCGGGCGCTAACATGGCCGTTTATATGGCGTGCCTTCAACCGGGCGACACATTCTTAGGAATGGATCTCGCAGAAGGCGGACATCTTACTCACGGCTCTCCAGTCAATTTCTCGGGAAAACTCTACAAAGCTCTGCACTACGGCCTTGATCCAAAAACTGAGACGATTGACTACAATCGCTTGGAAGAGATCGCTAAAAAAGAGCGCCCCAAAATGATTATCGCCGGAGCTTCGGCTTACCCGCGCTTTATTGATTTTGCTCGCATGAAAGAAGTCGCCTCATCTGTCGGCGCCGTTTTCATGGTAGATATGGCGCATATTGCGGGCCTAGTCGCTGCCGGTGTGCACCCCAGCCCTATCGGAATTGCTGATGTGGTGACGTCAACCACACACAAAACTTTGCGTGGTCCGCGCGGTGGAATTATTCTCACCAACTCTGAGGAGTGGGCGAAAAAATTTAACTCGCTTATTTTTCCAGGTATTCAAGGTGGACCATTAGAACATGTGATTGCTGCTAAAGCGGTGGCTTTTCATGAAGCGCTTCAACCAAGTTTTAAAACGTACCAACAACAAGTCGTAAAGAACGCTCAGACTCTCGCTACGACGTTGATGAATGAAGGAATCGATTTAGTTTCAGGTGGTACAGACAACCATCTTGTTCTACTGAAAACAGACTCGGTTAATATGAGCGGTAAGGAAGCATCAGAACTCCTTGAGCGCGTCTTGATCACTTGTAATAAAAATATGGTTCCAGGTGATAAGCGCTCGCCGTTTGTGACATCAGGTGTACGTCTCGGAACACCAGCAGTGACCACCCGTGGATTCAAGGAAGCTGAAACAAAAACCATGGCGCAACTCATTGCTCGCGCTCTTAAGAACTCGCAAGATGCTGGCATCTTAGAAAAAGTAAAAACCGACGTGCGCGACTTGTGCCGTCAATTCCCGGTGTACCCATGAAAATATTGATCCTTCTTGCTCTTGTTGCCTGCTCGGCCCCTCAAACTGAGAAAGCAGCCAAAGCTCCTCAAAAGAGTCCCTATACTGCTGAAAAGCCCTGCGCTTGTATGAAAATCTATATGCCGGTTTGTGGCACAGATGGAATAACTTACGGGAATTCGTGCGAAGCTGAGTGCCAAAAGGTGAAATGGACGGATGGCCCTTGTAAAAAGGCGCAGTAACTCTCTTCTTTTCGGTCACTTGACGCACTAGCTTCTGGACATTACGCCTCAGCATAGGTTAAGTTTCGAGTATGAATTGCCCTTTTTGCAATACGACAGATACCAAGGTGCTCGACTCGCGTCTTCTCGCTGAAGGCAACGAAGTTCGTCGTCGCCGCAAGTGTGAGTCCTGCCAAAAGCGTTTCACGACTTACGAGAAAGTCGAAGTCAGTATGCCTCTCGTGGTAAAACGAGACGGCCGCACTGAAGATTATCGCCCAGAAAAATTGCGTGGTGGAATCGAAGTCGCCTGCAAAAAATTATCCGTTAAAACTGAACAGATTGATCGCGTGGTGGGCAACATTGAAAAAGCCATCATGGATATCTCTGATAAAGAAGTTCCTACCGAGACGATTGGCAAGCTCGTGATGATGTATCTTCGTCACTTGGACCCAGTCGCTTATGTTCGTTTTGCTGCTGTTTATTACCGTGAGTTTAAAGACGTTGATCAGTTCTTAAGTAAACTGCAAGACGAAGAAAAGCATTTCAAAATTCATCCCTCGAAGGAAGTTCCCATTGAATACCAGGCGTGAAGCGCGCGAATTTTGCCTTCAATTTCTCTATCATTTTCAATTGCCAGCATTTCAAAATCAAAAGAAGTCTGTTGCAACAGATAGCGTAGAACTGTTTGAGCGCATGACGGCTTTTCGCGAAACACTCAACATCACCATGGCTTCGCAAGAACAGGCCTGGGTGGCCACCATGGTGAAGGGCATTCTCGCTCATGCAGACGAAGTAGAAGAATGGGTCGTAAAGCATCTCAAAAACTGGAAGCTCGAGCGTCTCTCGCGTATTGAACATACACTTCTTGTTATGGCGGCATACGAATTAAAGTTTCATCCTGAGACGCCTTTTAAAGTTGTCATCAACGAAGCTATTGAGCTTGGAAAGAAATATTCCACTAAAGAATCTGGGCACTTTTTAAATGGTGTCCTTGATGGCCTAGCGAAAGATCTTAAACATGATGCCTGATCCTTCGATTCTGGCCAAGATCACTCCTCAAACGACTGTGGTTGTGTGGGCCTCTGATCGAAATCTTAATCATCAGGTACCTGGTTTTGGAACAATCGACTACCTACTAGATGGGCTTGTTAGAAAACATATCAGCAATCAAGAAAACGCCGACCAAGTGAGTTTTGTACACACTCTTTTTGGGAATAATTTCCGGGTGGCTTTTGTTAATGTTGAGTTGAAAAATGTTGATGATTTTATGAAAGGACTTACGACTCTAGTTCCTGAAAAAGAGCGCGAGTATCTAGTGGTCATTAACTCGCACTTTCTTCCAAAAAGCTTCGATCAAAAACTCGACAAAACTTTTGGTTTCGTCGAGAAACTGTAACTACTTACAACGTACAATCACTTTTACTTCAGGGAATTCAAAACTTAGCTCGGGAGATTTGGGCTCACGCACCCCTTTCCAGATATTTTTCACTGATCGAGTAGCCACTTTTTTCTGCTTACCTTCACGAACCTCGACCGAAAAGTTTTCATCAGCCAAGCGAACTTTGTAAGCAAAGTTACGAAGATTATTGTCCCAGTCAGGGCGAGAAGGCATTAATTCAAATTTTTCAACGTAGGCCTCTGCATTTTTAGCCTTTCGGATATACTCGCAATTGACTTCATTTGAGAAAGCACTGACGGAAAATACCAAAGACATAAATACAATTATATTTTTCATTGTTGAGTTGCTCCTGAAGCGTCTGGTGTCGTTAATGGAGCTAATGGCCCTTTATCAGCTGCGATGCTGTTAACAACACTTTCACAATATTTTTTTACTACTTCATCATTGTTCGATGTGACTAAGGACAAACGTACATAGTTTGCTAACAATTCTCTACGACGATCATCTTCTTTCACTTTTTCAGCGTTAGTTCCTGAATGTGGCCAGCCACCAGGTGGCATTTTTTTAAGAATCATCTTATCAATCAATGATGGCCCAAATGGTTTAGTGGCATTTTCACCTCGAATGAAAGCCTCGAATTCACCCCAAGCCTCATCCGTCCATGGTCCAACACCCTCAGCCGAATATGGGCCTGCCTCTGATACTTTTTCCATTCCTGGGAATGGGAAAAAGCCATTGCTACCGTGACAATCAAGACACTTTCTAGTCAGGCTCTGCGCCTCTTCTTTAAGCATCGCCTTATTGACCTGAAAGAGACCTTTCATCGAATCAAGCATTCCCATACTTTCACCTAGTGCTTCATTCGTCATGCGATCACGACACCATGATTCCACGTCATTTGTGACAGGATTAGCAACTGCGGCTTGGACATCATCAGTAACTAGCGCTTGGTAACTTTTTGTTTTGAGTTTTTCGCATGTATCCCCTGGCGTTGGGTCTTTTCTAATTTCAGCTAATACTTCGCGAATTGCACCCTGCTGAAACAAAAGCTCGAACTGATCAGAGAATGCGAGACTGTTATAGTTAGGGTCATCACCACGCATCATTGACCATTGAGTGACATCTATACCTAGTGGTTCAAGGACTGAACGAGTATATGAAATTTGCTTTTGATGTCCCTCTGCAACTCCATTTACTCCACCAAAATCATCAATCGCATGAAAGCCACTTCTTACAGGTGTTATGAGTTTATTAGAGAATTCTTCGGCTTCTTTTCTGATGTCTTTTGCATCACCGTTTTCAACTTCTGTTAGATAACTCTGCAAGAAGCGTTCATGACGAGTAACCTTGAATTGATCAGCACGGCTATGATTCTCACCGGTATCACCATAAATTGCTCGCATCGTATCTTCAAAGCTATCAAGCCTTGTTGGCGTGCGCTTTGCCAAAGCCAGATTTCTCAGACGAACGTCAGGTGACTGCTTGTAGAATCCTTGTACTTTGGATTGCATCGACTCTGGAATCCATTCTTTTAACTTAGCAGGATCAAACTTATCCCTAGGCCCAAATGGTTCACACCTATTAGCGATCCCCGCTAAGTAATATTTAAACTTATTATAATTTTGATGCTCTTTCAAACGAGTAGAAATTCTGCAAAAGTTTTGACCACTCATTTGATCGAAGGCGGCCTGAGATGGACCCGTGTATTGAGCTGTCTTTTTGTCAAAGTTCTGAGCAGCCATTTGATCACTATAAGGAAAGTGTGGAATTCGATAAAATCCCGTCTCTTCCGTTTTCTTTTTGATAGCCTCTAGCTGCGCACGTGGTGACAATGATGATACTGCAGGATTGGCACCGCTGAATTGAATGCGATCATCAATCGGTAAATCAAGCATGGCCAGACGGGATTTTGGATCATTCTCTTTGGCATCTACGACTTGATCCAAGAATGAAAGATATGCTCTTCCGTCAGCTCCCATTTCTGGCTTCATATGTTGATGCGCTACTTTTGCTTCTTGTCCCATATGACCGAGAATCGGATTAAGTGTGACAGCTTTCTTTTTTCCTTGTGGATACATCTCTAACATATCGTCGCGTGAAGGAACGACACCGGCCCAAGCGCGATAAGTA
>JBIKNE010000078.1:0-7563 GCA_044358855.1 Bacteriovoracaceae bacterium
ACAATTAGCTCCATAAAGTGGTACTATCTGCCATGGAGGTTTTATGGCGCGAATCGAGTACTCCCACATCATGACACAACTAAAGCGTATACTTCGTAAACAAGGAGCGACTTACGCGACTTTGGCGAAATCACTTGATGTGCCAGAGTCGACGATTAAAAAGTGGTTTACTTCGAAAGACGGTTCTTTCGAACGAATCTCACGCATCTCTGAAGCTTTGGGAGTTTCTATCGCCAATGTCATGAAGGCGCTTGAAGAAGAGAGTGTTAAGACATTTAGTTTTACGTCAGCTCAGCAACAGTATTTTCTAAAAGATCCACTGGCCTTTAAAATTTTTTGGTTATTGGTGTATCAGCGGAAATCGCCGCAAGAAATTCAGCAGCAGTTTGAATTGAGCGAAAAAGAGATGCAAAAAATTCTTCTGCGACTGGATAAGCTCAATCTGATAATTGTCGGTGCACGAGATGTTGTTAAATTGCCACGAATGAGGCCGATTCGCTGGCAATTTAGTGGTCTTTTTATGGAAAAGATCCAAGAGAAATGGACGAGAGATCTTTTGCGAGATGCAAATTCGACAGGAGATTCTTCACGCTCTGTTTTACAGTTCTATCAACTCACTGAGGAGGCCCTGGTTGAATTTCATAAAGATGTTCGAGCCTTGGAAGAGAGATACGCTCGACGGACGATTATGGAACTCAATGGGCCCAAAAAAGAGTTGCGCCTTGTGCGCTATCTTTCAGCTGTAGCGGAAGGAAGTTTCATAAAAAATGATGACTAGTGAGTACGCGCTCCGCATTTCTTGCTCTTCGTCCCAGCTAGAAATTGTCTGATGCGCTTATCTGCCTGAGAGATTTGAAATAGCCCATCTAAATGACCTCCACGACCTTTAATCTCAAAAGCTTCAGCATGTTTGCCTAAAGAGCAGAGCTTGTTCATTGCCTTGTAGGAAACCTCGGGAGGAAAAATCATGTCAGTATCGGCAGGAATAAAGAGTGTCGCCGCTTTGATATTTTTTGCCGCATCCTCAACATTAAAAGTTTGAATCGCTTTGGCGGTGTAGAGGAAAGAATTAGCATCTACCAGTTGGCCACGTAAGGCCCCTGTATCACTCAGTCCTTTTTCAACTGCAAATTTATTATCATAGGCCTTGAGTGGATCCTTTGCTGGATCTGCGGCACCACCACCAAAACCTTTTTCCGCCCAATCAAAATGAACGGCCGATAAAATGACAAATTTCATCGCCTCTGCAACACCCTCAGTTGGTTCATCGAGACCGTAATAGTCACCACCACGCCAGTTTTTGTCTAAGCGAATAGGCATCGACCACATATTTAACAATGCGATCACATAGGGAGGCATAGAAAGACCGGGGCCGATGACGGAAATCACGCGCTCCACTTCATCTGGATAAGCGGCGGCCCATTCCATGGCTTGAGCAGCACCACCCGAAGCACCCATGACGGTATGGAGTTTAGTAATGCCCAAAGATTGAATCAAAGCATGTTGCACGTTCACAAAGTCACGAACGCCCACCAGAGGAAAACTCATACCGTAAGGTTTCTTTGTTTTTGGATTAATACTGGCAGGACCTGTCGTAATCACCGTGGGATTTTTTGTGGCGATATTAACTAAGGTATCTGAGCTGATGATGAAATATTTGTTGGTGTCGAGGGCCTTGCCTGGACCGATGATGCTGTCCCAATAACCAGGTGCTTTATCAGACTCAGCATACTTGCCAGCAGCGTGGGAACTACCTGAATAAAAATGGGCGATCAAAATGGCGTTAGATTTTTTCTCATTCAAAGTGCCGTAGGTTTCATAGCCTACCCGTACCGGTGCGATGATCTCGCCACTGACCGTGCGATACTCAGGTAGATCAAAAGTTTTTTTCTCAACTAATAGTGTCTGGGCATTGGTGAGAGTTGAGAGAATGAGAGCTAAAAACATCATAAAAACCTCTTTATACAGGGAAACTTACGTTTTCTTGCGTGTCAAAGCTAGGAGAGTTTTTTAACATTTTCACATCACAGGAGTTTTTATGAAATCTATCGCATTAGCACTGCTTATTTCGACTTCAGCTTGGGGAGGTCATCTCGACACAGTCTGTAAGGCCACCTTGCAGCCTATGCCTGGTGATGAATCCCGCATGCTCACCAACGCCGCGGCTTTCACGTCGGGTTTTGTTGCTCGTCGAATTGTTTCAGATGAAGGTGCCCGTTTTGTCCTAGAAAATAACCAAGGGGATGAGCTTTATGTTCATCACGAGTCTATCAAATCGCTTGCAACACTCTCAAATGATGTTTGGGCCTTGAGTGCTCACGAACTTTTACAGTTTGATTCAGCTGGAACTTTCATCTCTCGTTTTTCAATCGATACTCATCCTGCAAGGGCCAATCAGGCGCGAGGTATGAGTGCAGGGGAGGGAGTCCTCTTTTTGGCGCGAGGTCGAGGAGGAGTGGCGGCGTTTGATAGTGTGACACAAAAAATGAAATGGGAGACACGCCTAAATGAAATCAAAAACAGTATGGCGATCAATGTGGTGTTAGCAGGAGAAAAGCTCTATGTCATCATGACGGGTACCGCCGAGAGCGGCTTTAATGGTGTCGCCACACTTGAGGCACAAACTGGTAAAGTACTGCAAACAACCCCCTATGATTATCGTCGTGCCGGCGTGATCTATCCCGAAACTCCCGCCCATTTGTGGCAAGACAAACTTGTACTCAATAATGGTGGCTGGATTCATGTGTTAACCGAGAAAGAGCTGCAGTCAGCGAAACCGGTTCGTCCGCGCTGGGTGGCCCATGTGGTGGGAGAGGGACAGCGTCAGCATTATATGATGCTCAGAGGAGATTTTTTCTTTGAAAATGATACGCTGGTTGGTTGTGGCGTTTATCATGTCAATCAAGGTGATGATTTTAGTTTAGCCACTAAGGTCTTTCGCGTTCGTATGCCCTAGTGCTCTGGTGGCGTGAAGTATTGTGAGATCATAAAGCTGATCGGGAAAAACAGAACTTCGCGCCAATAGTAGGCCATATCGGTATACCAGTATGGATCAAATTCTTTGACTGTCATAATCATCGCTTCAATCCAATAATAGTAATCATGAGGGTGGATATTGAGCCCTTGATTTGAATGCGAGTGCGATAAACGCAAAAGTTGTTGTCGAGGGTGACCTTTACGCTCACCTAAAAAGCCCATCAGCACTTCCATTCCATGCATGAGTGCCTTGTCTTGATGTTCGAAATCTGTTTTTTTGAAATACTCTTTGAGTTGTGGTTTTAAAAAAAAGAGATTTTGATAAAATATCGCTGGAAAATCACCCTCATTTTTAATTCTTTCAAAACTTCCTTGGACGACTAAAACTTTCTCATCCCAGCTTTTTTTTCTTTGCTTCATGATCTTATTATCTCCGAGCAGAACGGTTGCAACCATGATTCCCGTCATATTTCTCGCTGTTGTCACAAATGGGAAGAGCTACTCGTATAGAGGGTAAAAGAGGTAGCTATGCGCAATTTATGGGGTCTTTTGTTGGTGGGATTTTGCAGCGTCGCTTTTGCTCATCCGGTGATTTATCAGGACGGCTGGGTGATCTCGAGTATGACTATGGCGGATATGACAGACGCGAATGTGAGTTATTCCTTTAGCTCGCGTTGGTCGAGTGGGATAAATTACTGGCGGCTTTCAGATATGCAAGGCAACGAGCAGGAGTGGCAGCTCGCCAAGCTCAATCATCTCGCCTATCGCTATAATGGCGATGATTCTCAGGCCAATCTTTATCTGCACTCAGGGCTTGGTCGCTCAGATAGTGAGCAAAATGAAAATCGTCTAGGTTATATGATGGGGCTTGAGGCCGATTGGGAAACACGGAAATATTTCTTATCGGCGAAATACCTCCATTTAGGAAGTGCCGATACTGATCATGGAATTTGGGTAGGCCGTGTCGGCATTTCACCGATCCTTGCCGATTTTTCGTCACTACAAAGTTGGGCGATGTTGCAAGTGTGGCATGATCCCATCACCGCACGAGAAACCAAGATCACACCGCTTTTGCGGTTTTTCTATCACAACGTTTTGTGGGAAATGGGCTCATCTCTCAAAGGCGATATGATGCTTAATCTCATGGTTCATCTTTAAGGAGAGCTTATGCGAATTTTTATATTGCTAGGTATTTTGTTGAGTTTTTCTGCGATGGCAGAAACTATCAATTTTGGTGTGAAAGGCATGGTCTGTTCAATGTGTGCCCAAGGGATTAAGAAAAAATTTAAAGCTTTGGGTGTCGATCCTGAAAAAGTACAAGTAGATTTAGACAAGAAATTAGTCAGTGTTGATAATGATAAAAATATCAAACTGACTGATCAGGCGATTACAGATGCTATCAAGGATGCCGGATATGAAGTCGTCGATATCAAACGCCAATAAGGCCAATTGGTTTTCTGCTTGGCTGAGTCTCTTTGGGAGTCTTGGAACTCTTCTATGCTGTGCACTTCCCTCGCTTTTTGTGGCCTTGGGTATGGGTGCTACTTTGGTCAGTTTTCTAGGTGCCTTTCCTCAATTGATTTGGTTATCAGAGCAAAAAGTTTGGTTATTTGGCGGAAGCTTAATCATGTTATTAGTGACTTTTTTTGTAAGACGGTGGAGTGCTCAGCAACCTTGTCCGATTGACGCAAGAGAGAGTTGTGAGCGCACGAAGATTTGGAGCGGAGTCATCTTTTGGGGTGCAGTAGGGATTAACCTTTTTGGTATTTTTTTCACTTATGTGCTGCCAAAATTGATTTATGGATAACAAGACAGACGAAGAACTTATGCAATTGGTGCAGCAGAATAATCTTCAGGCCTTTGAGGCACTCTATGCACGACATCATGAGCGTGTGTGGAAGTATTTTTTTAAGAAATCGTCCAGTCGAGCGGAGGATCTTTTTCAGGAATGTTTTGCCAGACTTCTTGAGAGACGTGATCAGTGGCGAGGAACTCCGTTTTTACCTTGGTTATTTGTCATGGCCCGAAACTTGTTTATTGATGACTACCGACGCGAAAAGGTACGCCGAACAGAGAATTTAGATCACGAAATCGCCGCACCACCGAGTCATGATATTGATGAATGGCTCGAAGGATTAAGTGATAAAGATAAAGTTCTCGTGAGAGAGCACTATCTGGCAGGTTTGTCTTATGAAGAATTGGCCACTCGTTATGGGACATCGGAAGTGAGTCTTCGGCAAAAATTAAGTCGAGCTTTGCGTTCAATTAAGAAGGAGTCACTATGACTATTCCTCCCCATCTCACACAAAAAGTGATGGAGTATGCTGAAATCGAACTCCATCCCAGAAAAACCATATTACGGTTTTATCTCACTCTGAGTTTAGGCGCTTTAGTCACCCTTTTGATTTGTCCGCAATTTGGCATCGGACCCATCGGAGGGGGGCATGGTATTTCACACTGGGTAATGCCCTATGGTGCGTTTGCCTGTGGTGCTTTTTGTGCCGCGCTGTTTGTGAGTTTTGGAACCATCTGTGGGGCGCTGACTTTAACTCGTGCTCAGTGGCTTTGGGTTTGGAAGCACCATTTCTTTATTGTGGTGCCACCGGTGGTGGTGCTGTTTATTGCTCTTATGGGAGTAAAGCTTTTGACGGGTGTTTCTGGGATGCATGAAAATGGGAATTTTTATTTTTCATGGATACTTACAGCGGTCATTACAGGCAGTATTATTCTCAAGACAATTAGGATTCTTCGACCCATCTAAGGACATTGTATGAATATCAAGGCCCGCGCACTTTCGTTTTATGACCAGCATGAAACGCGTGTGGATATGGCCTTTTTCCTGGGTGGATTTTTATTTGATGTATTCACACTCTCACAAATTGATGACTTGTTTTCCATAGTTCAGCAAGTGCTCTACCTGCTCATTGTCGGAATGATCATCAGTTATGAGTTTTTACATACTGCGGGTAAAGTCACTGTACCGAAGTGGTTCGTTAAAATTTGGGAATATCGCAGTTTTATAATTCATTTCATGTTGGGAAGTTTGCTTAGTATTTATTCGCTCTTCTTCTTGAAGAGTGCTTCAGTCTTTTCTTCTCTCACTTTCGTGGGTTGTTTAATGCTGATCATGGTCGCCAATGAAATGAAAAGTGTGCAAGGCAAAGGTATCGATACCAAAATTGGTCTGTTTGTCATTTGTGTCTTTTCGTTTTTCAGTATGATGATTCCCGTGCTCTTAGGTTTTGTCGGATGGGTTCCTTTTCTATTAGCACTTGGGATGACCGGCCTCACACTTTGGGGATGGTTCAAGTTGTTAATGAAAAAAATAGAAGACGCCAGTGTGCTCATTCGTCGATTGATTCTGCCGGGAGCAAGTGTCTCAGGAATGTTTTTTGTCTTTTACCTATTAGGCTGGATCCCCCCTGTGCCATTAGCGGTTGAAGAAATGGGGATCTATCATAATATTGTAAAGAGTCCTGGAGTCTATACGCTCTATCATGAGAATCCATGGTGGAAGTTTTGGAACAAGGGCGATCAAGATTTCAAAGCGCGCTCAGGCGATAAAGTTCATTTCTTTGCCCAAGTCTTTTCTCCTGCTCGCTTTGACGACACAGTTGTGTTGCATTGGCAGAAATATGATATCAGTCACGGGTGGCAGACCACAGATAAAATACCTATGCGTGTGACCGGTGGGAGAGTCGGTGGATATCGCGGCAACGCCACCAAAGGTAATTACACGGCAGGCGATTGGCGTATTTCTGTTGAAACGACTGATGGACGTGAAATAGGGCGACTACCTTTTAGCATCTCTATGGATGACTCACTGAAATCGAGAGAATTTAAAACGGAAGTTCGTTAATACTCAGCTTTCTCAAAAAGATTAACCAATTCCAAAACTTCTTGTTTCTTTTCAAGGAAGGTTTTCTTTTGCTGCTCATTGCTGTGAACAGCGATGTCTTTTATCAGAGCAAATAAAGAATCTTGCGTTTTAAGCGTGTCATCTTGATAGCTCACGAAGGCCTGATAGATCTGTGTACGTTTGAGTTCGTTGGTTTGGTTTAGCTCAAATATTTTCTTAAAAGACTTATGTAAGGATTCGCGTCGCTTAAGGCGAGCTTTGGCCCGAAGATTTATCGCCGGTAAATGTTGCTTAAGAATCGCACGTTGTTTGTCATTTATACTGCCTAGGAAATATTCAACTCGCTCGGAAAGATTCTCGACTGAACGCTCTTTATTTCGTTCTTTGATCTCTTGGTTTTCTTCTTTCATTTTAGCAAAAAATGTGTTTTGCTGGGCCCCATCGAGGGAAGCCAAGTGAGTTGAAAAAACTTGGGCATAGGCCAGGGCCACGCGATGATAAAGCTGGGTAAGTTTACCCCATTGGGCCTGCAATTCATCATCACGTTTAAGGTCGATGGAGTTGAGGAGCTCCTTTACATCCGTTAAGGATTTTTGTTGCTCCGTCAGAAGAGTATTCACATCTTTTTCGAGCTGTTGTTTTTGATGAAGATAGAGATCTAGCCGTGAGCCTGTTTGATATTCAATAAATGTATCAAGTTGCCCAACCGCAGCACTTTTAAAAGCGCA
>JBIKNE010000079.1:0-7551 GCA_044358855.1 Bacteriovoracaceae bacterium
AGGAATCATTCTACCTTCAGTGACGGCAGAGACACCTGTTGCAGTAATAAAATTACCAAAACAATTCAATGGAAATAGCAACGAAATTAAAATTAAAAATCGCATTTCTACGATGCTATTAAACGAATTTAGCTAAGTCATTTTTAATTTATTGATTGATCTGACGTAGACATTCATACGCCGCAGCTGTTGCGATATTAGCTAAGTTCAGAGAGCGGATATGAGGGGAGTATTGAGGAAAACTGTAATAGTTATTCGGCATCTCTTGCAGGATGCGATCGGGAATTCCCCGCGTTTCACCACCAAAAACTAAGTAAGCACCTTTTTTGTAGGGAGCCGAGTGCCAGGCTTTTCCTTCGCCTTTTTCAAACAACATGATTTGATCGTGCGCCGGTTTTTCACTGGCCAAAAAATGTTCCCAGTTATCATACTCTTTGATTTTGACGTGTTTCCAGTAATCAAGTCCTGCACGACGAACGGCTTTTTCACTAATATCAAAACCGTAAGGTTTGATCAAAATGAGTTCAGCGTCGAGGGCAACGCAAGTGCGCCCGATACTCCCGGTGTTACCGGGAATCTCAGGCGCATGCAGAACAATTCGAAAAAAGGGATCAGACATCTATTTTGTTGTCATCAACAAGTGAACGAGTGAGCGGACAGTCAGGCCCGAAGCACCGTGTGCTGGACAGTAAGGAAGATGGCTTGCACCGTCAGCAGTACCAGCGATATCAAGGTGACACCAAGGAATATCATTCTTGATGAATTCTTGTAGGAAGGCCGCAGCTGTAGCTGTACCAGCTTTCATCGGAGTCCCGATATTTTTTAGATCAGCAATCTTTGATTTCATATCTGCTGTCCACTCAGGAATGATCGGCAATTGCCACATGTACTCGTCGCTATCTTGAGCAGCTTTAAGAACAGTATCAATCCATTTTTGGTTATTACCAAGAGCAGCTGTGACTTGGCTTCCAAGTGCTACGAGACATGCGCCAGTTAAAGTGGCCGCATCGATGATGCCATCAGGTTTAAGATCACAGGCGTAATCAAGTACGTCACCCAGAACGAGACGACCTTCAGCATCTGTGTTGAGAATTTCAACCGTCTTACCATTGCGCGCTTTTACGATTGAGTCCGGCATGGTGGCCAGTGAGTTGACGGCGTTATCAGTAATACCAAGAAGGCAGCTGATTTTTACTGGAGCTTTCATCAAAACAGCAGCGCGAAATGCAGCGTAAACAGTAGCAGAGCCTGCCATGTCGTGCTTCATGCTCATCATGTTTGCACCTGGCTTCAAAGAGTAGCCGCCAGTATCAAACACGAGGCCCTTACCAACTAGGGCGATGTGTTTTGTCTTAGCTGTTTTTTTAGTTGGCTCATAAGTTAAATGAACCAAGCGTGCTTCAAAGGCTGAGCCGGCGTTCACAGACAGGAACATCTCCATGCCTTCCGCTTTGAGCTGAGCTTTGTTGAGAATTTTAATCTTCACACCCTTGAGGTTCTTCTTAACATCAGCTTCGACAAGTTTGGCATATTCAGTCGAGCGCAAGACGTTTGGTACTTCATTGACGTAGTCACGACCAACGTTAATTGAGTCAGTGAGAAGTTGTGCATCGTGAATCGCTTTTTTTATTGCGACTTCTTTCTTCTTGTCAAAACCGGTAATTAGAATTTCTTCTAAATTTGCAGGTGACTTTTTGCTGAGGTATTTATCAAAAGAATAGTTCGACATGCCAATTGTTTCAGCTATCAGTCCAGCAGCGCGAACAGTATCTTTCACCACATCGAAAGAGTGAAGATCGATGCTGATAACAGCATGTTTCTCGGCTTTTACAGTCTTGAAGATTTTTGCAATCGACTTACGTAGATCCTCGGCCTTGATTTTTGTACGATCGCCTAGGCCCACGACTTTAACCATTTCACCCATAGTGCCGGTGAAAGTGAGTACTTCGTCTTTGCCGGCTTTGTAGGTGGCTTTAGCACGCAATTGTTGAAACTCTTCAACTAGATTTTTATCGGCCCAGTGATCAACACTGACGACAGTCTCAGTTGATTCCTTACCTTTAACTTTACTAGTTTTCGTCTTTTGAAATGCGCTGAGGATTTTAACATCAGCTCCAAGAGTATTTTTTCCGCTTTGATCAAGTGTTAACTGCATAGATCCTCCTAAATTTTAAACTTCAAGAGGGTAGCATGGGGCCTGTTGGTTGCCTAGAACACGCTTCACAGGTAACCTTTTCTAGTCATGAGACTATTATTGCAAAGATATCTAGCGGCTAACTTCATCCTCCCTTTGGTGGTGAGTCTGCTCTTTTTTGTCTGCTTCCTTCTGACATTTGAGTTATTCCGGCTTACAGCGTTGTTAATGAGTCGTGATATTTCAGTTACTTTTCTTACTAGTTTAATGGGAAACCTCGCGTTGACGTTTATTCCGCTGGCCCTTCCCCTGTCGACTTTCTTTTCGGTGATCTTCTGTTTGAACAAGTTAAGTACCGACTCTGAATATATTGCGATGCGTGCAGCAGGCCTTACCAAGGGTCGTCTTTTTGCTCCGTTCCTAATTGTGGCGGTTATTCTCTCCACCAGCGTTTATTATTTGGGGCAAGAAGTTATTCCTCACACCAATAGGGCGTTTCGCCGCCAGGTAAACTTTCTCACTTCAAGTGGCTTGATTGCTTCTATTAAGGCGGGACAATTTTTTACCGCCATTCCCAAAATTACACTTTTCCCGACGACGGTTTCAACTGATGGTCGCGATTTGGGCGGGGTCTTTCTTCATGCGACAGAAGACGATGGTGAACGCGTGATTATGGCCCGCAAAGGTGAGCTGATTTATGACCGCGATACAACCACGCTAGTAGAAAAACTGACTCTGAACTTGTTTGATGGAAGCATCACTGGCATCAAAAAGAAGGGAACAGATATTGAAAAAATCCTTTTTCAAACCTACTCACTTCCGATCTCACAAAATAAATTTTCTGACAGAATCAATCCGAAGGAAACAATGTTGGCCGGTGATGAATTAACTGCCGTCACCAGGATGTCAGCAGAAGAGGCCAAACTTAAATATAAATTTAATCAAAAAGATATATTCAATTCGATTTATGAGTATTGGAACCGTCGGAATACGCCGATCGTTTGTTTGCTACTGTGTTTTTTAGGCTTTGGTTTGGGGATCAAGGAAAGTCGAGGTAAAGGAAGAAATTCTTCCCTGTGGGCACTCGGAAGTTTGATTCTATTTTACACTTTATTTTTTAGCTTAGTGGCGATGGCGCGAAAAGGGCAAATTCCTATGCCTGTTGCCATGTTTCTGCCTGATGCTTTCTTATTTATTCTAGGAATTCATCTCTATCGTAAGCTCGACTGGCAGAGCTAGGGCTTACCTAGCTCTGACTCTTCAAGCTTCATACGCTTTTGATACTCTTCAGCGGTATAAAGAATGTCATCGGCCGCTTTTGGAAAGAGAGGTAGAACATGCTTACTGTTTTGAGACTCCGGAAAGATAAGGCTTTTGAATCCAGTGGGCGTTGGAGCATCAATCATACGGTTTTGATAAAATATCTTGGTTACTTTGACATTTCCTAGAAACATCAAGACTTCTTTCCCTTGCAGGAACAGATCTTTACCTTTTTCAAGAATGACGCTCTCAATTGGTGAGCCATCAACCTGGTAACTGAGCCAAGTGTTGCCCTCAGTTGCTACGACATAGATATTTTCCATGTCTCGATTGAACGCACTCTTAATCCGAGAAGGAAGAATCTTTTCATCTTGATTCTCAGGTGCTTCATTCATGACCACAAAAAGACGAGTAGAGATTTTTCTAAAATCTTTTTTGGGGAAATTTCTTCTAACTGATTTAGAAAGCTCTGTGGTGGACTCTGAAGTTTCCTTAGTGTCATTTTCTTTGACAGTTTCTTTGGGAGCATCAGCTACTTTCTCACTGGTTGATGAAGCCTCTGTATCTTCATTTTTGGCAACAACGGGTTTGTTGATATCAGCTAACTCAGAGCTTGGAGCAAAGGTTGCGCCATAAGGTTTTTCTTCTTTTCGATTTGCTTCGCCTTCAACCGTTTTAGTCACAATCTGATAAAGACCAACGAAGATAATAATCACACCAGCAAATACCAGTGAAGGGACTACGACTTTCTTTCTTTTTTCGACAGCTTCTTCGTGATTTAAAATATCTTCAGGTGAGGTTTCTTTTTTTTCTGATTTGGTTGCAACTTCTGTTGCTTCTTGAGTTGGTCGAAGATTACGGGTGTGATTGAGTGCAGGGAAGGGCTTTCCGATAATTGTTAAGTATGAGTATTCAAGCTTGTGTATCACTTCATCTGAGTTCAGCCCAACCACTCGCGCATAACTCATAACAAATCCCTTTACGTAGGCGGGGCTTGGAAGAGCTTGGAAGTCATTGGCCTCAAGCGAGCGCAAAATGTTTAAATTGATTTTAGTCTTTTGTGAGACTTTCTCCAGAGAGAGTTTTGCTTCTTCTCTCTTGGCTTTGAGATAGTCACCAATGTGCATTACATTGAGTGAATGGGGAGTCGTTTCGTTTACCATACTACAACCTTAAAATTTAGGTGGTTCTACAATATTTGATTGTGAACCCGAATGTTGATTCATCGTAGAGTTCTCACGCAAATGAATTTCACTCATTTTTTGTTGGGCTAGAGGTGCAAAAGAAGAACCAGAATGTTTCTCCATGAGTTCATCAAGTTTGATTCGAGCGTTTAAATATTCACCCATTTCAATATCAGTCATTGCCTGCCAGTAGAGAGGAGCAGGGTCCGTTACACAAGATCCCATGCGGGCCTGATGAAAATGTTTGCTAGCTGCCTTGAAGCGTCTGCTTTGAAATTCAATTTGTCCTAATTGATACCAGGCAGGGCAATAGTTGTTGTCTTCTTTGGTGGATGCATTCAAGTAACCGACGGCTTTAGTGATTTGCTTTTTGCGAAGTTCAATTAATGCAAGATTGAAATATGTTCGAGCATGTTTTTCGTAGCTGAGATCCTTAAGTGCAGCGAGATAGTTTTTCTCGGCTCCAGTGATGTCACCCTGCTCAAACAGAAGAGAGGCAACATTCACTCTTGCGTCTGTGTTTTTCGGATCAAGCTCAAGGGATCTTCGGACGTGTTGTAGGGCGAGCTCTTTTTCATTTTTAAAATAGTAAGCCATGCCGAGGTTGTTGTGGATCAACGGATTGGTAGGCTCAAGCTTAGCCGCGTTCATCAGATGACCAATCGCTTGAGTGTAGTTTTTGTTAATCAGCTCTTCGGTGCCGTGATTGTATAGAATATCAGCTTGCTTCTTGCTCATGTCAGGCTTGCTGGCACAAGAAACTGCTAACAAAACAAAAGCCAAAATATGTAGGTGGGCTCTCATGTTTTCCTCTCTATGACACAGGTGTTCGAATCATCTAAATTCTAGTCAATGCGCACCCTTTTTAGCAAAGCTATTTAATTCTTAACTCACCATAGGGGCAGTCATCTAAGGAAGCTAGCTGATCATTCTACTCAGAGATAGGATTGTTCTTCCTGTGGGAAAGCTGGCCTTCGAGCGTTAGAATAGAGAGATGAAGCAATTATGGGCGCGGGCCCCTTATATTTTGGAGCTAGTTGGCAACGGAGCGTTCGTTGCTTTATTTACGCTAACAAAATCTAATAAGCTTCCAAAGTTTATTCAAGGTATACCTGCTGAATACCTAAGTCACTGGGCAGTTTGGTTGGCACCAATTCTAGTGGCATTTACGATTCTAGCTCACTATCGACGAAGTGAAGGACTTGAAGATTTTGTTCGTAAGTATGTTTTTAGCTTAATTATTTTTATCCCAATGTTGTTAACTTTTGGTGATGGAGAGTTCACATACTGGCTAACAGTGGTTCATCTATTCTCGACGATAATATCTTTGAATGAAAAAGAAACAGGTGAAACCAAAAAAACTGCTCCAGTTCAAAGTATAAGCTGGATTTTCGATAAGAAGCTGTCGCCTGCACAATTAGTAATCTTGTCGTTTGGTTTGATTATTTTGGTAGGAGCATTACTGTTGGTTTTACCAATTTCTGCTCAAGCGGGAAAGTCGGTGTCATTTGTTGATGCACTCTTTATGTCGACATCAGCGACTTGTGTGACTGGGCTTGCAACTAATTCTGTTGCTGATGACTTTTCGCTTTTTGGTCAATTAGTCATTCTAACTCTGATTCAAATCGGTGGTCTAGGAATCATGACACTTTCCTCCTCAATTGCTCTTTTTATGGGCCGTTCGCTAGGAGTTCGTGAGCAAGTGATGATGCAAGACGTTCTTGACTCATCGAGTTCCGAAGAATTACTAGGATTAATCATCGATATTGTGAAATTCACGATGCTGATCGAGTTTGCGGGAGCGATTGTGCTTACAATCGGCTTTTATCTTGAAGATTATGAAATTGGGCAATCACTCTATTATGGTTTTTATCACTCGATTTCGGCTTTCTGTAATGCTGGTGTGGCCTTGTTCAACAATAGCTTGGAAGACTTTAAATTTAGTCCGTTGATCCACGGAACGATTGCTTTGCTGATCATTTCAGGTGGACTTGGATTTATGGTAATTCAAGAGATTCAACAGGCATTTAAGACCAAGAAGAAATTCATCAATTTCAGTCTTCACAGCAAAATTGTTATTGTGACTAATATCTTGTTACTAGCATTTGGAATGACCTATTTGTTTTTTGGGGAGTTTCTTCATGCTTTTGTTGAATACTCTTTATGGGAAAAACTTCAACTGGCTTTCTTTCAAAGTGTAACCACAAGAACAGCTGGTTTTAATTCTGTTCCATTGAATGAGCTTCACCCACATTCGATCTACATGATCATTTTATTAATGTTTGTGGGTGCTTCACCAGGCTCAACAGGTGGTGGTATTAAGACAACAACGTTTGCCATATTAATTCAATCGGTGAAGGCAACGCTTACTAATAATAAGCGTGTGGAAATGTTTGAGCGAACTCTTCCCAATGTACTTGTTGTTCGATCAATTGCAATCGTCATTATTTCTCTTATTACCGTAAGTGTTGCGCTATTAATTATGATGCGGCTTGAAACGGGGAAAGAATTCTTAGCGCTAATGTTTGAAACCGTATCTGCGTTTGGTACGGTTGGGCTGAGTCTTGGCATTACTGCGCAATTGTCAACATTGGGAAAATTGATGATTTCGTTAGTTATGTTTATTGGACGTGTAGGGCCACTGACTTTAGTTCTGGCGGTTGGTCAAAATGCAGCAAGCACGGGATCACGTATTCGTTACCCTGAAAGTAAAATTCTCATTGGATAAGGCAGGCCTTGTATGTTTATTGCAGTCATTGGTTTAGGAACTTTTGGAGCTAAGACGGCCACCCGTCTTTATGAGAAGGGAGCTGAAGTTTTAGCGATCGATAGTAATCCTGAATTGGTAGAAAAAATTAAAGATCGAGCAACTCACGCAGTATGTATTGATGTGACACAAGAGAAGTCGATGCGTGCACTTAATATTACCGATGTTGATACTGCTGTAGTGGCCATCGGTGATAACGTACAAAT
>JBIKNE010000081.1:0-7456 GCA_044358855.1 Bacteriovoracaceae bacterium
ATTATTACTTTCTTGGGAACCATTCTTCTTTCGTTGGTTATCCCCGGCAAGATTGCTATGCCGTTCAAGAAGATTCGCGACGCCGTGAGAGAACTACGTGAAGGTAATTTTGACGTCAGCATTTATTATAATCAAAACGATGAGATTGGTGAGCTGGCGCGCGAAATTAATAAAATGATTGCTTCCATTAAACGCTTCGAAGAGCTGCGCGCTGATCGAATCAATGTTGAGCATCGTAAGTTCGATTTGCTAGCGAATATGGTAAAAAAGAATGTCCTCGTCGCGAATGCAAAAGGCGCACTCGTTTACATGAACAACAGTATGTATAGCCTGCTTGATTTGCAGTCAGATGACGTTATTAACAAAGAGTTTTTGGACGTTAATTTTCCTGATTCCATCGTGGAAACTTTCGATGTAGCGATTAAGCGTCGCTCCAAAATTGAAAACGCTGAAATTACCGTTCCCCGCCGGAAAAAGGTGCTCGATCCCGAGACCAATGAGTATGTTTACCAAGACCTCGACGAGCCTTATCACGGCTATGCTAACGTAATCCCGATCCGCGCCAAGGATAATAACTCGGATTACTACATGATGATCATCTCGCAAGAGGTGTTTAACTAACGTCACTCTTGCGCTATTCTGGGCGCCGTACTTAAAACGGCTCCCAGGACACATATGGCACTAGATCCACAGTTCATTCGCAATTTCTCGATTATCGCTCACATTGACCATGGTAAATCGACTCTGGCCGATCGAATTATTGAGATGACCAATTCAATTACCCAGCGCGAGAAATCTGATCGATTGTTGGACAATATGGATTTGGAGAAGGAGCGGGGCATTACAATCAAGGCGCAGACCGTTCGTCTGCGTTATCGTGCTCAAGACGGTAAGGACTACTGGTTCAATCTGATTGACACGCCGGGGCACGTGGATTTTACCTACGAAGTCTCGCGCTCACTGGCCTCGTGTGAAGCTGCGCTCTTGGTGGTTGATGCTTCTCAAGGAATTGAAGCACAAACTCTCGCTAACGTTTATATGGCGGTTGAGAATAATCTTGAAATTATTCCAGTGATTAACAAAATCGACCTCCCTCACGCTGACCCAGAAAAAGTGATGAAAGAGATCGAAGACGTAATCGGTATTTTGGCCGAAGACGCTCCTCGTGTTTCTGGTAAGTCGGGCCTAGGCGTTGATGTTCTTCTTGAAGAGATTGTAAAACGAGTTCCACCTCCAAAGGGCCTCAGCTCTAATCCGCTACAAGCTTTGATATTTGATTCTTGGTTTGATTCGTATCGTGGTGTCGTAGTTCTCGCCCGTGTGATGGAAGGCTGTATTAAACTGAAAGATAAGGTTCACTTCAAAAATAGTCACATGGATCATGAAGTGATCAAACTCGCGGTGAGTACTCCCTTCTATCAAGAAGTTGAAGAGTTGGGTGCTGGCGAAGTAGGAATGATTATTTGTGGTATTAAAACTATTCGTGATGTGAAAGTCGGTGACACGATTGTTTTATCCTCTCAAAAAGAAACCACTCCATTCTTGAAGGGCTATAAAGAAATTAAGCCCATGGTTTTCTGCGGAGTCTTCCCAGTTGTGTCTGAAGAGTATGAGATATTAAAAGATGCTCTAGAGAAACTCGCCTTAAACGATAGCTCTTTTACTTATGAGCCTGAATCATCTCAGGCCTTGGGCTTTGGTTTCCGCTGTGGTTTCTTAGGTCTATTGCACATGGATATCATTCAAGAGCGATTGGAGCGTGAATTTAATCTCGCTCTTATTTCAACTGCGCCTTCTTGTGCTTATGAAGTTCATACGACTAAGGGTGAAGTTGTTACTATCGAAAACCCATCGAAATTACCTGATGTCACTTTTATTGAATGTATTAAAGAGCCAACAGTAAAACTCTCAATTCATCTTCCCAACGAGTATGTCGGGAAAATTATCAAGCTGTGTGAAGATCGCCGCGGTCAACAGCAAGCCATTAACTACATCACCGAGGAGCGCGTGCAGCTCATCTATATCTTGCCTCTCTCCGAGATGATGTATGACTTCTATGACCAGTTGAAGTCGCTCTCTAAAGGCTACGCCTCGATGGACTATGATCTTCATGAGTACATGGAAGCTGATCTTGTAAAGTTGGACGTGCTTTTGAATGGCGACAAAGTTGATGCGCTTTCTATTATTACTCACCGTGATAATTCATTTAACCGTGGTCGGGATTTGACTCACAAGCTCATGAAACTGATTGATCGTCAGCAATTCGATATTGCTGTTCAGGCCGCAATTGGAGCGAAAATTATTGCTCGAGAGACGGTAAAAGCACTCCGAAAGAACGTTTTGGCTAAGTGTTATGGTGGTGATATCAGCCGTAAACGCAAGCTCCTCGAAAAACAAAAAGAGGGTAAAAAGCGGATGAAAATGGTCGGGAACGTTGAGATTCCTCAAGAAGCTTTCTTGGCAGTATTGAAGGTCGACGAGTAGAATAGACACCATGCTTGAACTCATAGATTCTCATATTGAAAAGATGCTCACCCTCTATACTCAGGGCGAATATTTCGAACGCTTAAAACAAGCGAAAGAAACTTATATTGGTCTCACTGGCAAGCTTGATGAAGACAAAGATGAGTTTGAAAGTCGCATGCACTGTTTTAACGAGTGGTATTTATTTCAGTGGAAAGATGATTCTGGAAAAAAATTAGTCGAAGATTACATTCGTCGTGAGCAGCTTGATGAAGATCTCTCGCAAGCCTTCCTCAATGTAAATCACACGCTTCTTGAGTTCAGCAAAGTGAATTTCCGTCGCCAGATTGTACTCAAAGATATTCTTCATGACGAAAAAGTGGCTCTTGCTAAAGGTCATAAGAACATCGGCTTAGTAGAGGACGATCTTTTTATCGGACGCGTGATTCGCTACAAGACAGAAAGTTTTCTGCTTCACGGTGTTTGCACACTTCCGCAAACAACTCGTTCAATTCTCAAAAAGCAGTCAAAGAAAATTCGTAAGATGAATTCGTTTGAAGAAGAGCTGCGCTTCTTACTCAATCTCGAATCACTCAAGACGAAGTCGATGCACTATCAGCATATTGAGCCGACTAAGATTTTCGTTTTTACCTGATTAGCGCCGCTTGCTGATCAACCATGGAATAAAGCCCAAAATGTTGAAGGCCATGGTGACAACGAAGTACATGTTGAAAAAATTCGCACCATTCATCTCACCCGCAAATCCAAACAACGTTTGAAAGGCAGCATGGCCAACGCCTAGGCCACCCGGAGCAATGGGTATCGCGAGGGCCATAAAACCGAGTGGAATGAAACTGAGCACAAGTTCGAGTGAGAGTGCAGTTTGATACTGCGGGCTTACGAGTAAATGAAAAATTACCACGCCTAAAAATTGAACCACGATACTTATGAGAATCGCTAGTCCCATCTGTCTTCTGGCACTGATAAGGTCTTTCCATAGATCTTGTAAACGCTGTGGCCACTTACTTTGAGGAATAAATCTCTTAAGAATCGTTAAGAGTTGTTCGATTAAATGGGGGGCGAGAAAGAAAACGATCAGAGCGGTTATAACACTGGCGAGCAAGAAAAAATTAAAGTGTAGCATCGGCACAAGCTTGGGTGAGAGTGCTGAGAGGGTTGAATAGTTAAAAACGGAGAACCCACCCATCAAAAGAATTAGCCCAGTAAGGCCCATCACTCGATCAAGAAAACTTGAGAACAACAGAAAGGGAGTCGAAAGACTGGCATCACTTTTTTTTACATAGAAAATCTTAACAACATCACCGGTAATGCTACCTGGTAGTACCGAGCCAAAAAATAAACCAATCCAATTCACCATTCCTAGGCCGGCCAATGGAATGGAGTGGCGAGAACGAGCGCTCAGAAGATAACGCCATCGCCAAGTGACCAGTAGCAGATTGAGAAAACAAAAGCCAAAAACCATTAATAGACGCAATGGGTAGCGCTGCATCTCAGCTAAAAGACTCCAATTAAGCTTACCCGATTGTACTAACCAACCTAAAAGGCCCAAGGCTAGTCCAGCTTTGATAATATTAATGAGAACTTTTTTAAGCATGGTTGATCATCGCCCGTGAGGGTGTTATCCGTAAATAACAAAGGGATTACTATGAAAGTTGCTATTATCCAATTGGAATCAAAGCTTGAACCCAGCATAAATTTGGCGACGATTCGTCGATATATGAAGCAAGCACGTGAAGAGGGGGTTCGAGCGGTTTTTTTGCCCGAAGTTTTTTACTCAATTTCAAACGGCCTTACCGCTACACCTTATTTGGTCGAAGATGGGAATGAGCACTGGAGAGAAATTCAAAAGCTCGCTACAGAATTTAATACTTACCTCTTAGGTGGATCAGTTGCGACATTGGTTGAAGGAAAAATTTTAAATCGTAGCTATAATTTTGCCCCCGATGGAACGGAGATGGGTCGCTACGATAAAACTCATTTGTTTGCTTGTGATCTTTCGAAGCATCCTTCTGCTCAAGTCATCGACGAAGGGAAAATTTATACGGCAGGTGCGAAACCGCTGCTACTTGATGTTGAGGGATGGAAGTTTGGAGTCGCAATTTGTTTTGATTTGCGCTTCCCTGAACTGTTCCGTTGGTACAGCTCACAAGGAGCAACAGCACTCACAATTTCTTCTGCTTTCACTGTTCCTACTGGCAAAGCTCATTGGCACACATTGCTTAGAGCGCGAGCGATTGAAAATCAATGTTATGTCGTAGCTGCAGGCCAGTGGGGCAATCATAATGAACGCATCAAAACCTACGGTCATTCTTTGATTGTAGATCCTTGGGGTGAGGTTTTAGCGGATGCCGAAGAGGGCGAAAAAATGATTACAGCGACATTTGATAAGGATCGCCTTAAGCAGGTTCGTGAAAGATTAGATGTAATTAGAAATCCAACCAAGCCACACTGGCTCTAGGTCGCGTAAGGATTCTCACCGGTCGAGTGATCGGTGAGATCAACGACTTCTAAAATATCGGGAAATGTTTGTTTGACGAGAGTTTCAACGCCACCTTTAAGAGTGGCCTGAGAACTTGAACAGCCGTGGCAGCCACCACTGAATTTCACGAAGAGCTTTTGATTATCAAGATCAATGATTTCGATATTCCCACCATGCTGAGCAAGGGCGGGACGAACTTGTTCATCAAATAGTTTTTCAACATGCGCGAGCATAAGTTCTCACAAAGAAAATGCGCGCTGACCGGTAAATTCTTGAACCAGCGCTTGTAGCTGAACAGTACGGCCTTGAGGCTCAAATGGCTTGACCCAAGTGATACTTTCAATCAACCCTTGCTGAGAAATTTTGAAAATACGGCCCTGATCGGCGGCGGCGGCATAAAACCAAGTTGGACTTAAAGCAGCATCCACGCCCATTTGCACAAAACGCAGGCGCTTGAATTGTGGATCCTCAACCTTAAGTGGTTGGCGGAGCTCCATCCAGGCAGCAGTTACTTTTTGATCTTGGATCATGACAACAAGAGTTGACTGGTCAGGTAGTAGGTAAACTCGTTCTCTCTCAGATGCAGAGACAGGCTGACCAAGAAAACTCAATTGGTTTGCATTTAGACCTACACGCAAGTCAGAGAGACTTGAGTAGTCGTGAACTTTTGTTTGGGCCGAGTACAGTGCCAAAACGACGATGGCAAAAATGCTGCAGGCACTCAAAATCCATTGGCGCATAAAAATCACCTCAGTCAGATATAATCATTTCAGCATCAAGAAATGACTTTGACTAGGGGAGCCAGCAATTATGTTGAAAAAAAGATTTTATTTAATTTGCGATAATTCTTTAAGAACCGTGAGTATACGAGTGAGATCTCTAGGCTTAAACAACACTTCTTTAATCCCGATCGATTGTAATTCTTTAGGGTCGGCACTTGGCTCGCCTGTGAGCATGATAAATGCACCCTTCCATTGATCTTTGATTTCAAGAAAAAAATCTAATCCATTCATTTGCGGCATTTTAAAATCGCAAATAATGATTTCAGGGGTAGCAGTTTGCAAACTCTTAAGGGCCAGAAGAGGATTTTCAAATGTCATGCACTCGTGACCATCACGCTTTAAGAGATACTCGAGGATATGACAAATTTCTGCTTCATCATCAACGACCCAGACTTTCATATTTTACCTTCTGGAGAAGTGGGTATGCGGGCGACAAAAGTTGTGAACTCAGAGCGGGGTTTAAGATAAAGCTCACCATAGTGTCGATGCATAATACTGGCAGCTATCGACAGACCAAGGCCGGTGCCGCGGCCATACTTTTTTGTCGTGAAGAATGGTGTGAAAATTCTTTGTTGTATTTCGCCAGAAATCAAAGGGCCCGCATTTGAAACCTGAATGAGTGCGCTCTTTTCATGGGTTTCAACGGTTAACTTGATCCATGGTTCTGTGAGACTCTCACAGGCATCAAAGGCATTCGTGAGAAGATTAAGAATGACTTGGGAGAGTTCAACTTGTCGACACATGACCCACACATGCGGTTGGTATTTCACTTCAAGTTTTACATTATAGCGACGAAATTTTTCTCTCACAAAATCCAATGTGCTCTCAATAATTTCATCAAGTAAAACTCTCTCGAGTGGATCCTGTGCCCCATCGCGCGCCAAATTTTTTAGATTCTGAATGATTTTTGTCGCTCTTTCAGTTGCTGCTAAAGTGCCGGCCATAATTTTTTTAAATTCTGGTGGTGACAGCGTCCCTTGCTCGTACTCAAGCTCCAACATTTTTAAATAACCCATTACTATGGAAAGTGGGTTATTGAGTTCATGGGCCACACCAGCAGCGATTTCGCCGAGCGAAGCAAGTTTAGCAGTGTGGATATTCTTTTGACGCTCATGCTCAATTTCTTCTTGCTTCATATCTAGTGGAGCAATGACAGTTGCTGCGTAGTATATCAGCCCAGTTTCCTGGTCTTTAGTCGCTCGCCATTGCAACCAAACAGGTTCTCCGTCAGCTTTCACGAAGCGCAACCGAAGTTGACTGATGTCTGAACCATTTTTTACTGCCTCAAAAGCCGCACGAGTTACCGGGAGATCTTTGGTGTAAACGAGGTGCTCATATTGATAGGCACGAATGTCCTGAATGCTTCTTCCTAAGAGTGGTTCCCACTCTTTACTGAGAGCAATAATAAATCCTTCCGTGGTCACCGCAATAAACAGATCACCGGAAAGTTCGATGAGCTTGAGAGCGATAGGGTGGACTACTGAATTGATCATGGGGTGATTATAGAATGAAAACACTGATTCAAATAAGAATTTGTCTTACTATTTGCTGAAATAAACACGACATGCGCCTTGCGATAGGCTTAAGAAGAGGAAATGTATTTCCCTGCCGCTACATTTCAACTACTAGTAGCACCTCCCGCATGGGGTAAAACGCAGCTATTTCATTTATGGATCAAAGAATCTGGGTGCGAATTCCTTTATATATCACC
>JBIKNE010000082.1:0-7392 GCA_044358855.1 Bacteriovoracaceae bacterium
TGGTTCGTTGACCTTTCTTATCTAAAGCTTAAACACGATTTTTTTCTAACGCAAACAAAAAATACATTTTTTTTTGATTTCGCCAAAAAAACTTTCATATTTCCTTTTTTATCTTCTCGGTTGGTACCCATAAAAAGCTTTAGGAAAATTTGAAAACAGGTCCATCAACACCCTCATCAACCACCACGCGACCACCTTTTTCGAGTCGACCGAAGAGAATTTCATGGGCCAAAGGCTTCTTTATCTTCTCATCAACGAGTCTTCCAACAGGTCTTGCGCCTAATTTATCGTCAAAACCATGACGGGCTAACCATGCGCGGGCCTCAGAAGTGACTTCAAGTTCCACTTTTTTCTCCAACAGCTGGCCTTCAAGCTCCATCAAGAACTTTTCAACGATCGCTTCAACATTGATCGGCTTCAAGCGATTGAAGTGGATAACGGCATCAAGACGGTTTCTAAACTCGGGGGTAAAAAATTGCCGGATCGCCTGATCGCGCTTGGCCGTATTGATTTCACCGCCAACTTTTCCTGACAGTCCAATCGCCCCCGCTTCCATATCTTTAGCGCCCGCATTTGAGGTCATAATTAAAATGACGTTGCGGAAATCGGTGGTGCGGCCGTTGGAATCTGTCAGTGCTCCGTGATCCATCACCTGCAAGAGAATATTGTAGATATCAGAGTGAGCTTTCTCGATTTCATCGAGCAGTAACACGGTATATGGCGTCTTATGAACAGCATCCGTCAGCGCACCACCTTGATCGAATCCTACGTAGCCTGGAGGCGCTCCAATAAGCTTCGAAACGGTGTGCTTCTCCATGTACTCCGACATATCGAGGCGTAAGAAATTCACCCCCATCTGCAAAGCGAGTTGTTTTGCAAGCTCTGTTTTGCCGACGCCAGTGGGGCCAGCAAAAAGGAAACTGGCGATCGGCTTCTGTGTATTACCGAGGCCAGATCGCGACATGATAATAGAGTTCGTGACCTTCTCGATCGCTTCGTTTTGACCGAAGATGAGCATTTTGAGGTCGCGTTCAAGATTTTGTAGCTTCTCGCGCTCATTACCCGAAACGCTTTTCTCTGGAATTCGGGCAATCTTAGCGACGATATATTCTGCTTCAGCGATGGTGGCCTCGCGGCCTTGTACCCAATCCGGTTTAAGCCGCAAATAGGCCCCCAACTCATCCATCACATCAATCGCCTTATCTGGTAGCTTGCGATCGCTGATGTGCTTCTGCGACAGATTAACAGCCGTCTGGACGACCTCATCAGAATATTTCACACCATGATGTTCTTCTAAACGTGGTTTGAGGCCTTGCAGGATCTGATAAGTATCTTCAAGGGATGGCTCAGGCACATCAACTTTCTGAAAGCGGCGGTTAAGGGCGGCATCTTTCTCGAAATACTTGCGATATTCCTCAAAAGTCGTCGATCCCATACAACGAAGCTGACCCTTTGAAAGCGCTGGCTTTAAAAGATTAGAGGCATCCATACTGCCGCCGCTGGTAGCACCGGCCCCAATAATAGTGTGAATCTCATCAATAAAGAGAATGCTGCCATCTTTGGAGTTCTTTTTCTCCATCGCCTGCAGAACAATCTTTAAGCGCTCTTCAAAATCACCGCGGAACTTAGTGCCGGCAAGAAGTGAGGCCATGTCTAATGAATAGACAGTTGTTTTCGCTAATGGACCTGGAACTTTTCCATCCACGATGGCCTGAGCGAGACCTTCAGCTATCGCCGTTTTACCCACGCCGGCATCTCCCACCAAAATCGGATTATTTTTGCGGCGACGACAAAGGATCTGAGTAATACGTTGAATCTCATCTGCGCGGCCAATTGTTGGATCAAGGCGACCCAGGCGCGCTTCTTCATTTAGATTAACGGTGAAATCGGCCAAGGCCTTTTCAAATTTCTCTTCTTTTCTAAAAGGACCGTCATTTTCTTGACTCTCGCGGCCTTCTTCAGGCTGTGTATTGGGGCGATCAGTGCCGTGGGCGATTTTTTCCACCACGTCCACGCGCTCGACACCCTGTTTGTTCAAGAAATAGATGGCGTGACTTTCTTTTTCACTAAAAAGAGCAACCAAGAGATTGATCGCCTGGATAGTTTTTTTGCCTGAGCTCTGAATATGGATGGCTGCACGCTGAATCACACGCTGAAGGGCCATGGAAATTTCTGGCTGATAGCGGATACCATTTTCTCTGGCCGCTTCTCTGAGCTGCTCATTGCCGAACTGCTTCTGATTGAGTTCTTCAATATCCTCATCGGCCAATAAACTAAAATTCGACTTATCAGCAATAAAGCCTTCTAAGTCTTTGCGAAGCTCATCTAATTTGACGCCGCAGTCACGAAGCACATCAACCACCATGGCATCTTCCAGCATCGCCAAGAGAACATTTTCTAGCGTGAGAAATTCATGCTTATGTTCATTGGCCTTGCGAATAGCTTTGTTGAGAATAAGTTCAAGTTGGGGACTAATCATAAACAATCCTTTGAGGCAAAAGTGGCCACATCTTTAGGATGGGCACTCTTTTGAAAGACGCAAGGGTGATTGAGACTTGTCTCAATCTTCGTTAGGTTCAATACTACATTTTAATGGATGCCCGTTTTCACGGGCATATTTCATGACCTTTTCTTTTTTTGACTCAGCGACTTCAAAGGTGAAGATCCCGCAGACACCATATCCGCGCGTATGCACTTCCAGCATAATGCTTTGGGCTTCAGGGCGACTCTTTGCAAAATATTTTTGCAAAATGTGCACCACAAATTCCATGGTGGTGTAGTCATCATTATGCAACAACACTTTCCACGGCTTGGGACGCTCAAGCTTTACTTTGCGAGCAACAGCTACACCGCTTTTACCTTCTTCATCTCTATCATGGTCTGCAGACATGTTTACACCCTTCGAGTATAGTAAGGAGATTAGCAAAACTTCGAAAGGATTGACACGTGTCCGAGATAGCCCACCGCCTGCAAAAGAATTATCGCCGCTTGTCGGGGTCATTTCGTGCACAAAACGTGGAAGCTTGGCGTCTTTATGCACAAGATATTCCCTCATTTCCCTACTTGATCGATTTATACAAGAATTATTGTCTCTTTTATGACCAAGGACGTGAAGTTGAGGAAGCACCTGAACTCGTCGCGCGTCACCACGCAGAAACAATCGCAGCTTTGGTCGATCTTTTAAAGATCCCTCAAGAGCATATCATCATCAAGCGCCGACAACGTCAAAAAGGTCATGATCAATACGAAGTGATTGATCCTAAAGCAGATGAAACTTTCACCATTCAAGAAGGTTCACTGTATTTCGAGATTAATCTGCGCAAATATCTCGATACTGGCCTATTTCTCGATCATCGTCCCTTGCGACGCGAATTACTTAAAACGGCCAAAAATAAAAAAGTCCTCAATCTCTTCTGTTACACCGGCTCATTAAGTGTTGCGGCCGCTAAAGGTGGAGCCCAAAGCGTCATGTCGATTGATATGTCCAATCCCTACCTGCAATGGGCCCGCCGTAATTTTCTTTTAAATGAAATCCCCTACCAGGATCATAAATTTCTACAGGCCGATGTGGTGGCGTGGCTAAGAGATATTCCTGAAGAGCGCTTTGATATCATTGTGCTCGATCCGCCGAGTTTTTCTAACTCAAAACGTATGGAAGATGTCCTAGATATTGAGCGTGATCATGTTTTCTTGATTGAAGAATGTCTCAAGCGCCTCAATGCGGGTGGAGTGCTCTACTTCTCGACAAATAAGCGCAAATTCAAACTCGATCCGGCCCTCGCAGCCGAAGCCAAAGAGATCACCCGTTGGACAGTGCCACCGGATTTTACGGATTCAGGAATTCACAAAGCTTGGGAATTTCACTGGCGCTGAATTATTTCATGACTTGGAAGGCGTAGGTATTATTCATCATCAATTTTTCATTCACCCAGAAGCGGCCAGTAGGGACCCCATTGGCCATTTCACACTGAACCAAGCCTTTAAGTGCATCGGGAATAACTCCACCCTTGTGCTGTAGAAAGGGACACGTGCGTCCCCATGAGTTTTGGATAAGAAATTCTCGTTCCCCAATCGCATTATTTTTTACACCTACGAGAGCTACCGCATGACGGCCATGTTGCTCGATGCCAGGCACATCCTGACTACAATACCCGGAATCAACCGGTGTAGTAGATATAAAAAAACCCGTACATAAGGAAATTCCTACAGAGCGACCACCACAGATCTCATCCTCTATTGTTTTCGCTGCAGCCAGAGCACTAATATCATCTTTGATGGATTGTTCATCACACTCATGACTCAACTTCCCTTTTCTTACTGACATTTCAGCACCACAACTAGGTGAAATCAAATTTACTAAACCACGTAACCCAGACTCACCTTTTTGCGAAGCTAATTGAATTGCCGCTAGTAACTCACGTGCCATTTGTTCATGGCGTGGCTCTAATGTTGGTGGTATTTGTCCACAACTTGAAACTAAAGATTTCACCGCTGCGATTGTCTCATTCTCACGACATACGTTTTGAGATCTAAAGTCTTTGAGATACTCATAACTTTCAAAATCATAGGGACTAAAACTCCCTGGTAACTTAAGTCGATTCCACCACCACACCTCAAACATTTTTTCAGGGTGCATGGATCGTTGAGCTAATTGATCTTTAGTGGGATTAGAATTTATAAATTCAGCATCAAATGATCTTGGGAAAAAATCATTTAATAGAAAATTCTTCGCCTCCGGAGTCGGAAGACCATTTTTAAAAGTGCGCTCATACATTCGAGCCAGGGCAGTTCTTTTTTCGCCCGGTTTCATATTTGCAAGTCGATCAGTCCATTTTTCATTCAATCGATCGAAGAATCTCTTTTGCATTAATTCTTCTTGGGTCACTTGGCAGATCTGCGCCCTTTGCTGAAAAATTCCGGCCAAACGACGTTCAATCTGCTGCCGTTCAACGCTAAACTGCTTACTATTACTTAACACTTTGAGCTCGGCTCGATTCTCATCAATAAGTGTTCCCAGAGCTTTTAGAAAATTCTCTTGTGAGTGCTGAGGATCCATCTTGCCTACAGCGTCTAGCTTAAAGGTTTGAGCATCGCAAAATCCATCTCTCTTGGCGCTATCAAAGGTATCACATACCCATCCGCCACTATTAAAAATATCCGTACTTCCTTCATCGTCGGTGTACATGAAAGTGCCACGATGAGCTGAGGCATTGAGACTCATTTGGAAATAAGAAGGCGTACTAGTGAGCTTGAGATTATGCTCCATCATCAAGCTTGCCGTATTGGCGTAACATGAACCCAGACCGTCCTGATCTTGCACAGGTTTATCGGGCAAGCGACAAGTCTTGGCTTCGACATTCAAACTAAATAGCATCGATAAAATAACTACCAAACCCATAGACCATCCAAGCTGATTTGGCTGCCATCAGAAAAACGACACAAGGCCAACTGCCCTGACTTAGACTCGGCGATAGAAACTTCTCCACCTTGCTTCTTACAAACTTCTGAACCAGGATTTCTACCATCTTCAGTAAGTGTTGCTTTGACGGGATTTTTCATCGCCTTTAAGGCGCGACAATCTTTATCCGCACACAGATACATGCAGAATTTTTCTGGGCACTTCACCAGCTTGAGTTCTTGCTCACCAATTTTCCAGACTTCAGCGGCAAAGCTTTGATTAATAAGTAACAGTATTAAGAGGAGCATTCGCTTCATAAATAGACCTATCGGCTATTACTTATAAAGACTTTAGCGACAACCTACTCTTTAAACTCAAGTTTCGCGCTTTTAAGTCGATAAGTACCTCATGTTACGATTGATTTTAACTATTTCTCTTCTTATTGTGGCAACTGCAGCTCAGGCAAATCCGCCTGTTGGTAAACTCATCGATTATTTGCGAGAAACACCTGCTTGGATTGATGGAAGAATTCGCTTTAAACAGGGCCAAGAACTCAAAAAATCTCCTCAGGTCGCCCTGCTCGAAGAACGGGATATGCACTTTAGTTTTGGTGAGGATTTTCTCAATGTTTATCCCGCTCACGCCCTGAAGGTTAAGTGGGGATTATTTAATATTGAGGTAAAGGGCATCAGTTGGAGTCCAAAGTCCGGATTTAAGGCCTCAGCAGAGTTGCCAGTCGATTTTTTTGGCTACGGAAAAGACTACGCTGAAGAGAAGATCGCTGAAGAATTAGAGAAACTCTACGGTGCAAAGATGAAAGCTGCTTCCCTTAAGCTTTCAGAACTAAGAAAAGCTAAAAAACTTACTGACTCAGCTGAAGTTGTGAAAGCGATCGGTTCGATCTTTGCAACGGGTAAAACTTCCACTGCTCCGTTACCTGATTTTAGTGGAGAGATTGGTTTAAATTTCCAACCTAATAAAGAAGAAGCTCTCATGCTGGGCAATACACGCATTGGCATTAAGGCCCAGGATCGAATAAGAGCGGGTGTTGAATTCAATGTCGATAAGAGTGGCTTTCATCCTGTAGGAGCTACACTTTCCTCTGAAAGAGGAATTGATATTAATGAAGGCAGCGAATTCAAAATGAATAAACGCATCGTCTTTAATCACTTGAGCTTGAATGAATCCGGAACCAATCTCAACATGCATCTAGGTGCTTCGGAAACTCTCGTTGGCATAATTGCCTTAGCTCAACTGGTAACTCAGTCAGCTGGCTTACCTCCTTCCGGCGGATGTAGCAGTTGCGAAGAGCTGATTATGCTTGATCCATTTCGCATCCCCATTGAAATTAAAATTCGTGAAGAACTTAAAGAATTGGTCGAAGTCCATCGCGCTGAACTCCTAAGAACAGGAGTCACTGAGACGACGTTAAAGAATTTTCTCGCTCAAGAAACCTGTCAGTTGAATGGATTAATATGTGCCCGCGAATGTCAGCTGAAGACTGATAAGGGTAGCAGAGATTCCTGCTTGAGATCCTGCCAAGACAAATTGAGATTGTGTACGGGGAAATAGGCTAACCTAATCCCATTTCACCCGTCTCATCCTGGCGCACAGGCCAGATTAAAAAAACAAACTCATGCCAGGATGAATTAATAAATCAAATAGAAAGCTTGAAGCGTCCTCAAGTCAGTTTTAGTTTTCTATAATAGTTTTGCGATTCGGACTTAACGGGTGAAATGGGGGGATTTTATTTTAACAAAACATCCTGTTATCGCCGACTCTCGCCTCCTGGCTTCGTCGGCATACCAAACATCCTGTTATCGCCGACTCTCGCCTCCTGGCTTCGTCGGCATACCAAACATCCTGTTTATCGCCGACTCTCGCCTCCTGGCTTCGTCGGCATACCAAACATCCTGTTTATAATAATAAGGGCCCCTTGCGGAGCCCTCAAATTCCCAGGATAACGGGGAACCAAAACTAAAATTAGACTTTGA
>JBIKNE010000083.1:0-7356 GCA_044358855.1 Bacteriovoracaceae bacterium
ATCAGTACTACGCCGGCTACAGCATTCTTTTGCTCAAGGGACATCATCGCGAGATGACTGAGCTGACTAGTCAGAGATCGGGTGCAGTATTTCAAGAATTGCTGCGCGCACAGTCCGTTATCGAAAAAGCACTCAATCCATTTAAGATGAATCTTTGTTCTCTTGGTAATGTCGTCGACCACGTGCACTGGCATCTTTTCCCGCGTTATATTGATGACCCAAAGCGCGAAAATCCACCCTGGCTGCAGATGCAAGACTTTGCCACTAAAAACATCACACCTGAACAAGCACAAGTGACTATCGCAACCCTGCGCACTTTTCTAAAATAGGCGGGAACCTCTCCCGAAGGATGAACTCCCATGCAACTATCAAATCGTGTACAAAATCTTGCTGAGTCTGAAACCTTGGCCATGAGTCGCCGGGCCAATGAGCTCAAAGACAAAGGCGTTGATGTTATCAACATGAGTTTAGGTGAGCCCGATTTTAAAACACCAGACTTTATCAAGCGTGCGGCAAAAGAGGCGATCGATAAAGATTTCTCTTATTACACTCCAGTGCCAGGCTACAAAGATTTACAAGAAGCCATCGCACGTAAATTCAAACGAGATAACGGACTTGATTATAAACCCAATCAAATTGTGACTTCGACTGGTGCCAAACAATCGATCATCAATGTCATAATGGCGCTCGTGAATCCAGGAGATGAAGTTGTTCTGCCGGCCCCTTATTGGGTGAGTTATGCCGAGATGGTGACACTCTTTGATGGTAAGGTTGTCGAGTTAAAAACGGGCATTGAGACAGACTTCAAACTCACTCCCGCCATGCTGGAAAAATCAATTACTGCAAAAACCAAAGCGTTCTTATTCTCGAGTCCTTGTAATCCAACAGGAACAACTTATACCGAGAATGAATTGCGCGCCTTAGGCGAAGTGTTTAAGAAGCATCCCCAGGTAGTCATTATTTCTGATGAGATTTACGAGCATATCAATTTCCAAGGTAAAACTTTTTCTCTGGCTGCGATTCCTGAACTATTTGATCGCACTGTCACAGTGAATGGTGTTTCAAAAGGTTTTGCTATGACGGGCTGGCGCTTAGGCTACATTGGTGCGCCTAAAGCTATTGCTGATGCCTGCGTGAAGATTCAAGGTCAATTTACCAGCGGAGCTTGTTCAATTACCCAGAAAGCCGTCATTGCCGCCATGGATGTTGATCCCAGTGAAATTGCTCCGATGCGCGAAGAGTTTCGCAAGCGTCGTGATTTGATTGTAAAACTTTTCAAAGAGATTCCTCACGTCGAAGTAAATCACCCCGAAGGTGCATTTTATCTTTTTCCCAAAGTGAATAAGTACTTCGGGAAGACCGATGGAAAAACCACCATCACCGATGCAAAGCATCTCTGTTTGTGGCTGTTGGATGAAGCACACGTGGCGCTCACTCCGGGCGGCTCGTTTGGCGCTCCTGATTATTTCCGACTCTCTTATGCCACCAGCGAAGCCAAGATTACTGAAGCCGTGAAGCGAATTAAGACTGCGCTGGCGAAATTGTATTAATGGATATTCGCAAGAATCTAAGTTTTGGTTTTGAGCAGACCTTTACCACGACAGACTGGTGGACTGAGCCCGGGTTTGTTTCAACTTCGGATACTCCCAAAAAACGTGAGCGTATGCTAGCTTGCGCGGAAGAGACGGCAAAAGTTTTAGGTGGAAAAGTTAAGGAGAGTCTCGATATTTGGAATCATATTCAATATGAAGTGATTAATCGCAAAGGCGAAACCCAGTTTTTTGTTACAATGGATCCTGGTTCAATCGAAGTAAAAACTCCACCATGCCTCATCGATCAAATTGAAGAAGTGAATGCACCTATGTTTCAAGGTGCGCTCAATTCAGGACTCGTGACCTATCGCAACTGGTGGTATGGAGTGAAGGGTGGAACGGAAGGTGGTTGCCACGTCAATATGGGCGGCTTTAAGGCTGCCACAAATCCGCTTCATCATGACCCAAAACTAGTTGCCCGCTATTTTGCTTGGCTTCACAATCATCCCGAGTTTCATTTTCCTTTTATGGGGCCAGATACCGGTCCTGGTGGAAATGCTCAGCGCATGGATGAGCACGAGGTTGAAAATGCGCTTGATCCTCTGGCAGATATTTTGTCACGTCAAAGTCTTGGTGCAGATGAGTTGAGATCACTCTTGGCCGATACCACTCTGGTTAAAGAAAAAAGTTCTATGCCTTCGCTGACTAAGTTTAAAGGCCCTGATTATCTTCTGGAAGATCGTGGACAAGAAGCTCCCTACAACGAAAAAGAATTACTGTTGGTCTGTGAGTGGAGAGTGAAGCTTTTTGAAAAGTTGCAGCACGAAAATGTTGTCCTGGAAAAGTTTCCGCGCGGCTACTGGCATGGTCAGCGTTTGAGTTCGGTATTTTTATGGGATCGCTTTTATCAAACAGCTACCGAACTTGGTTTGAATCCACAAGATTACCGCGTCTTCTTTGATCGTCAGTTTCCGTTGTTATTTGGTGGTCATAACCTGCCTCAGACAGTTCAGTTACGTGAAGGTCGCAGGCCTCGAATTATTACTAATGTTCAAAAAAGAGGGGAGACCGTTATAAGTAAAACGGTGGATACAAGACATAAGCGCTTTGAAATGTTTATACCTGACGGATCTTGGAGTGTACGTTTTGGAGCTGAGTATCTTGCTCCTGATTGGCAAAACTTTGGGACAGGTTACTTCGCCACAGTTGATTTATTCATTGATAACAAAGACAAGTCCATCGAGTTTATCTCACAGCAAAAAATTCAAGGCCGATTTAATCCGACCAACATGACTTGGGAATAGTCCGACTTATACAGGTTGTTAAAAACTAAACGGCAAAAAAGCTCTCATCGCAAATTTTTATTCCTCCAATCAAAATGGAAGAATGAAAAATACACTATTTAAAACACTTAGTTTGGTTGTTGCACTAACTTCTTCAGTGGCGTTTGCGCAAAACCTCGTTACTAACCCTGGCTTTGAATCGAGCTTTAATAGCTGGACTCGAAGTGGCACAACCACGATGATGACTAACAATAAGCATAGTGGAAGTAAAGCTGTGAGGCTGGGTACAGCGCAAAGCTCGGTCACACAAAATATTATGATTAAGCTCAAAGTGGGCAACACTTATAAGTTTTCTGCTTGGGCCAAGATTGGCTCTATGGCCTAAAGACAAGATTGAATACTCAGCAGTCGCCATGGATGTCGGCTGGTGGGATTATGGTTACACAAGTTTTGAAATTAACCGTCGTAACTCACAAGTGGCTGCAGGAACAGGTTACTTCTTCATGCATTCGACTGCCAATGCTGGTTCGAACTGAAAAGCGGCCTTTACTCAATATGCTGGAACAACTGAGCCAGCTCCGAAACAAAATTGGAAAACGCGTGGTCTAGAAGTTATCACGGTTTATCGCTCAAAGTTTCATCCGACAAATGCTAATCTTCTTTATGCAGCCGTTGCTGATATTGCCGGAATGGTATCAGAAGACGGAGGCCAAAGCTTCCGAATTACTAAAGCCGCTTATAACAGTCATTATGACTATGCCTTTGATACGACGAATGACAATGTGGTTTATACCGCTGTTGGTAATTTGCATGACTTCCCAAATGAGTGGCATGCCAATGCAGTAAAGAACGAAGGTGGAGTTTATTCATCATCAGATCGCGGTCGTACTTATCGCCGCCTTACTCCCAATGATGCCACTTTCAATCGTCAATTCTTGTCGATCGGTTTTGATTCAGCTCGCAAGCACATCTATGCTGGTACACATGAAGTGGGAATTGCGCGCTCAACAGATAATGGCGCCACATGGTCGTTATTCAATGCCGGACTGCCTACTGGCAATAAAATCATTCCTCAGATCGAAGTTGATCCGAACAACGGTAACGTTTACGCTCTTCTGACTGGTGATGCTCCAACCTTCTCTAACCAAGCAGCCACTGGGATTTATTTCTTAAACGTAGCGGCAGGCTCAACAACTTGGACACTCTTAAGAGGTACTGTGAACTATCCGCCGACTGCCGATCTTGGCTCTAAGGTTTGGTATTATCCAACAGCATTTGCCATCAATTTCAGTGAGCCAAATAATCTTTGGTTGGTTGATTACGAAAATAATCGTAACTGGCTCATGTCAGGTGTTTGGAAATCGACAGACAGAGGTGTTACTTGGAATCGTGTAAAGCAGGTCACTAATGCAGTTGATATTAAGATTGATCCAAAAGACACCAAGAAGATTTCAGTGGCAGGTTATTATGATCTGTCTGGAACATGGGGTGAGGGTGGTCAGTTGAATAGTCCAGACGCTGGTGTGAGTTGGTATAAAAATACCACCATTCCACTACAAAGAAATGCTCGCTCGGTTACGATTGATCCAGTTGACTCTCGTCGCTTGATCTACTCGTTCTTCGGGGGTGGCATGCTCTACGGTCCGAATCCGAACTACACTACGCCATAAAATATGAAGGCCCACTTCGGTGGGCCTTTTTTATTTAAGGAATCTTGGCGAGAGTAATATCAAATTGTCCGCGACCTACTTTTTCTCCATCCACCACTTCCGTTAAAAATGGCACAACAACTTTACTTCTTTCAGCAGCTGGTATGGCCATCAAAATACGATCTTGCGTGTTGAGATCTTCATCACCCCAGTACATTTGAGTCACGAGCTCTCTATAGCCACGTAATGTCACCTTGTAATGAATATGTGGGGGGCGCATCCAAGTGTCGCTGGCGGCATATTTGCCCGGCTTAATTGTTTTGAAGCGGTAGCGTCCTTTGTCATCGGTTTTCATCACTCCATAATATTGAAAATGAGGATCAAGTTGATTATCGCTGGTATCAGAAGGATGATTGTATCGACCAGTGTGACAGGCCTGCCAAATTTCAACAACAGCACCTTCAATCGGACGACAGAATTCATCAGTCACAACTCCTTCAACAATCATCACTTGACCAGTGGCACGACGGCTTGAACCTTTTATCTGAGTCAGGTCAACATCACTGTCGGCAGGAAACTCGACAGGATAAAAAGGCCCTAGTGCCTGGCGTGGAGTGAGACGGAAATCGCAGCTATCAGCAATCGCCTTACCAGCAAGACCCATGGCCCCTAATACAAAACCGTGAGTGAGAAAATTTCGACGTGAATTCATAATGACTCCTTATTCGTAGAGAGTAAGAAGTAACAAAGATGATTGAATCATTACAATGAATCAAATTGATCTTTGTGATAAGAAAAACGAATTGATTAAACTTTAAGTCCTAGCTTGGCAAAAACAAAGCGCTGTACCCACATCGGTCCGATAAGCAGAAATGCAAGATCGGTGGCAAATGATGGTTTTTTACCTTCAATCTTGTGTCCCCAAAATTGAAAGATCCATGAAACAACAAAAACCGCAATACTCGCCTGAAGGAGAAATCCAGTCGTGGCGACATAAGCGCAGATCATCAGCATGATAGTGGTTTGTATCATCATTCCTACGAACATCCATCGATTGAGGCGATAGTAAAAACTGAGAGCGAAAATCACAAAAAGTGTCGCCCAATTAAGGCCCCGCGCGTACACAAAAAATGCCGGACTTGGAATACTCCAGAGAATGCCCAAAACTGAGAGCATGATCAATGGAACGAAAATTTTGTGGATTAATTGATTGGTTGGGTTTTGATGAGAAATTGCATATTCATCCATCCACTCATGAAAAGTTCTCATGGCTTTTCTCCTTCAGCAGGCATTCTAAGTAGGTTTTCTACAGCTTCGGTGTGTTTTTGCGCCTTGGCACGACATTCAAGGAAGACATTTTTGCGGCCAAGAGCTTGATTCGCCTCTACGCAACCTAGGGCATAGGACTGAAAAATATGCTCTAAGGTGGTCGCAACAGTGACGAGGTGGGATTTTACTTCCTCTTCTGATAGGGCCGGAGTAGTTTTCGATTGAATCGAACTACAGCCCATAAAACTATGAATCATAAAGATCAAACAAAGCCATCTCATGAGATAAATCCTAGCATAGATTTTCATGCTTCTGTGCGCGCGCTATCCCATAAAGGTCATGGGGTGATAGATCACCCAGATGGCCGAGTGTTCTTTGCTAAAGGAACCTGGGTTGGAGACGAGGGCCGTTTTCGAGTTGAGGAAAAAGCTCAAAATTATCAATTTGCTGAACTTGTTGAACTCACTGTTGCAGCGCCTGAGCGAGTAGAGGTTCCTTGTCCGCATCGAGGTGACAATCAGTCATCCTGTGGAGGTTGCCCTTGGATGCTTGTTAGTTATCCTGCCCAAGTGCAGGCTAAGGAGCAGCGAATAAGTTTTCTTTTGGATAAAAATGGAATTCAACCTACTGCTCGCTTTCCTTTAATTGCTGCGCCCTCGGAGTGGGGCTATCGCAATCGAGCTCAATTCAAAACAGATGGAAAACGACTGGGCTATGTAGCGGAAGGCACTAATGATCTTGCACCTATTGAAGACTGCTTAATTCTCAATACACCTATGCGTGGAATTCTCAAAGATTTACGCGCTAAACTTCCTAACTCCGCTTGGGAGCCAACACCGACGCACCCTTGGAGCTATCTTGAAGTCGATGATTTGCAAAAAAGTGAAGAAGTGATTCCTAATCGTCGCAGACCTTTTCGCCAAGGCAACTCTGAGCAAAACGAAGCCATGAAGTCTTGGATAATAGCCGCTCTTCAAGATCGTCGCCGCGAAGATCCCATCGTAGAAGCTTTTTGTGGTTCTGGTAATTTTACTGAAGCACTTTCACGGGCAGGCTTTAGTAATATCGTTGCTGCTGAAGTGAGGGGGAGTGCCATCCAAGAATTAACCGCGAAGGAATTACCCGGTGTTCGTATCATGGAAATTGATATGAACGACAAAGATGTGTGGCAACAGTTAGCACGCAAGCAAGCTCAGGCTAAAATTTTGTTAGTAGATCCACCGCGAGAGGGAATAGAGAAGCGTAAAGGAATGTTTAATCAGCTCTCGAAGCTTGAAATGATTATTTACATTTCTTGTGAGCCAGCGACTTGGGCCCGTGATGTAAAAGACTTTCAAATTAACGGTTGGAAAGTTGCACAGGTCACGCCACTTGATATGTTTCCGCACACTCCTCATGTTGAACTTTTAAGTGTGCTGGTTAAAGCTTAAGCACCATCATCACATCATCAATTGACTGATCATCAATGCGAAATAGATCAACCATGGTACCGACTTCTGTGAACCCCATTTTTGTATAAAGAGCTCGAGCAGGGGCGTTGTGAGCAAAAACACGCAAGTCGAGCCAGGTGAACTTTTGTGCTCGTGACCAATCCATCACAGTTTGTATCATTTTTTTGCCATG
>JBIKNE010000084.1:0-7349 GCA_044358855.1 Bacteriovoracaceae bacterium
CGAGACTGCATAGATGGACCAGATACGTGTGTGATGTTACCAGCTGAACGTAAGCTTGATCCTGTGATCATAGCCGCTGTTGAGCGAGCAAGTGTCTTGTGCATGTCGTTTGTAGATTCAAAAACATCAAGGCGGTTATCTTCACCGTAGATGACCTTATCATTGGCCATTACAGATGCAGATACGGTGAGCGCGATCAAAAGAAGAAACTTCATGGGGGAAATCCTTTTCCAAATCTAATTGGAGAATTTGTTCATCCGTGCAGTGGACTTGTCAGATATACTGCCCATGAGAAAAATGTTCGACAACTAACAGTTTCTTACAGGAATGGACGGGTTTTCACATGTTGTGATGTGCGCAGGTGGTTTTACGAACCACATATGACCGTCTGTTGAAGTGAAACGAAGTCCAAGTGGTGTTACTTCGCGTGTCGGCTGACCCTCTGCGTAGCGAAAACAAAAAAACTCCCAACGCGCAGCAAGGTCATACCAACTCTCCAAAGAAAGTTCCCACTGAAGCATCATGGGCGGAGAATCACCTTGGAAAATATCGATCGCTAACTCGCCCATCTTCACTCGAAAAAGTCCCACACCACTTTCTGTTTCTAGAGAAAGAACTTCACTTAAGAATCTTTTGAGTTCTTCAGGTGCGCTGGAATAGAGTGAGAAACTTAAGAGTTTTTGTTCCATACACTTTCTAGTGTAGTCCATCCTTGCAATCCGCGCGAGAGCAGAGGTGCGTGAGTACGCAAAATAATGGTGTGAGGTTGGCGCAGTTTTTCGAGTGCCATTTTTGTCCACAAGAGTGCACGGCCATCTAATTCGCAGCGAATGGCAGGATCTTTTGGATTTGCTTCGGCCGGCATACGCAAAAAAGATTTACGACTCACTCCCCACATCCAGTGCGGGCACGCCAACTCTTCCATCAAGATAGGCAGCTCCTGGAGTAGTTTTTGATTTTGATCACGGCTTTTCGCAAAGCCAAAACAGGGATCAGCAATCACACGTGAGAAAAGATCTTCTCTTAAAAGTGTCTCAAATTTTTCACGAAAAAATTGGCGAGCATGCCCTGCTGAGCTTCCCTCTTTGACATATTCCATATGTGAACTGGTTTGTGCCCGCGAAGGTATCGGATTAAAACACAGCACATAACGCAATTGCGGATACTGTTTTAAAAGTCGAATGACATCTGAGTCGAGTTGACCCGAAACATCATTCCAAACCGTGGGGACTTCTTTGGGGATCACACTTAGTAGCCACTCGACAGTAGGTATTTGATAGCTATCTAGGCTGAGAGTGAGATCTTTAGGCCAAGTCTTAAGAAGTGGAGCGAGAGTAGTTTCTAGCCGCTTTCGCTCTTCGCTAGAAGTGATGGCAGCATTTTGAGGTGCCGTCGACTCGGCACCGATATCAACACCGTCAATCCAAGGTAACCAATGAGTCAGTTTCGCTTTGAGTGCCTCGCTCGTGGTGAGGTCTCCCCCATCACTAAAAGAATCGGGAGTGACATTCATCACTCCCCAGACTTGAACTTTTTGTTGGTTGAACGGAAAACTCATGCCGGAGCGACTTTCCCACCAGGAATTGAGACAGAAGGTGCATCATTGGTGTTTGAGCGCTTGAATGGCATTGGCTGACCGATGTCAGTTCCGGCGATCAATTTTTTAATTTGATCAGCGTCCAGAGTTTCCCAAACCATCAAACCTTCTGCAATACGATGTAGAGCATCGATATTCTCTTGGAGAATGCTTTTCGCTTTCTCGTAATTGACTTGCACTAAATTAGCGATCTCAGTATCGATGCGCTTAGCCGTTTCATCAGAGAATTGCGAAGCATCCGAGCCTTGATAAATATTCATGCTCGATGGACGTGAATAATTAATCGGACCCAATTTCGACATACCCCAATTACAAACCATATTACGTGCCAAATCAGTGGCGCGCTCAATATCATTCGATGCACCATTGGTGTATTCTTGGAAAATCACTTCTTCCGCACAACGGCCACCCATCAAGAAGGCAATAAGGTTTTCACCCTTTTCTTTAGTAAGAGAGAGCATATCTTCGTTTGGTAGCGTCTGAGTCACACCGAGCGCCATCCCACGCGGGATGATCGACACTTTATGAATGGGATCTGTCTGAGGAAGATTGAGACCCACAAGCGTGTGACCAGCTTCATGATATGCAGTATTGAGTTTCTCTTTTTCAGAGATCACCATCGACTTACGAGCAACACCCATCAAGACTTTGTCTTTAGCGTTCTCAAAATCAACGGCCGTCAAAAACTTCTTCCCATCACGGGCCGCCAAAAGAGCTGCCTCGTTCACTAGGTTTGCCAAATCAGCACCGGTGAAACCAGGTGTGCCTTTCGCAATGACTTCCAAATCAATATGCGGCTCAAGTGGAGTCTTACGGGTATGAACTTTCAAAATTTGCAAACGACCACGCACATCGGGACGACCGACCGTCACACGACGGTCAAAACGACCGGGACGAAGAAGTGCAGGATCAAGCACATCAATACGGTTGGTAGCGGCCATAATAATAACGCCATCGTTACCTTCAAAGCCATCCATCTCAACCAAGAGTTGGTTCAACGTTTGCTCACGCTCATCATGTCCACCGCCCATGCCGGCACCACGATGGCGACCAACAGCATCGATCTCATCAATAAAGATGATACAAGGAGCTGACTTCTTACCTTGCTCGAAAAGATCGCGCACACGAGAAGCACCGACACCAACGAACATCTCTACGAAGTCTGAACCTGAGATACTAAAGAAAGGAACTCCTGCTTCACCTGCAACGGCGCGAGCAAGAAGAGTTTTACCTGTTCCCGGAGGACCGACCAAAAGACAGCCCTTAGGAATTTTCCCACCGAGCACAGTATATTTTTTGGGATCTTTCAAAAAGTCGACAATCTCGACGAGTTCTTCTTTGGCTTCTTCGACACCAGCGACATCAGCGAAAGTCACTTTTTTATCGTTTTCCGTCAGCATCTTAGTACGCGCTTTACCAAAGCTCATCGCCTTACCACCACCGGCCTGCAACTGACGCAAGAAGAAGTAGAAGACCACGAACAAGATGATCATCGGGAACCAGTTAATTAACAAAGTAGAGAGTAAACCTTGTTTCTCTTCACGTTTGTAATTAGGCACGATGCCTTTGCCACGCAGAATGCGGAAAGTTTCATCACCGGTGTTGCCGGTTAATTCAAAGTGAGAGCCATTTTCATAGCCTTCTTTGAAGCGACCTAAGATAGTGTTCTCACCTTGGAAGGTGACTTCCGCCACGTTGTCGTTTTCTACCGACTGAACAAATTGTGAGAAGGAAATATTTCGCGCAGGTTTTTGCCCCTGCTCGATCGTCTTCATAATAAACGCCATGATCAATATGACGATTACCCAAAGCAGAAGTGTTTTTTGTTGGCGTTTCATAGATTGCCCCTTGTGGCAGGTAGCGCCTCAGAAATCGTCTCTGAAGCTAGCTACTATTCTATGCCTGGCCGCTCTCTGGGCGCAAGGGCCACAAGGGCGCAAGTCGCAATTCCAAATGTGGATTTTTCCAGCGCGAGAGGAGTCTCTGCGCGTTTATGACAGGTATTTTTTGTTGTGAAATCTCTTTCCATAGAGCGTCACGTTGCGTTTTTTGCAAAATATTTCCACTTTTCTGATCTGTTTCAAACGCACACCAAAACGGAGCATACAGCAGATTTTGTTGCGTTAGATTTTTCTCTATCAAACGCACAAAATCAGCTTTATTGAAACTCTGGAATTTAGCTAATTCTCCCTCTGGTAGCACCGTTTGAAAATCTCGCGCCATCACCATTAACCAGGCCCCATAGGCGACAACTCGCACGCCACCTGAAAGTTGAAACGGCCCTTGTTTACCGGCGCTTTGCGCCGCCAGGATTTTTGGAATTTCTTTATAAAGCGTGCCACGCGCCGTCTGACTGAGTTGGCGCACAGATATGAGCAACTGAGCTTCCGAAGGTGGGGCCAGATATAAATGGCATTTATTGGTAAAAACACCGGGAGCTTCCTTGGTTTTTTTTAACGCTACTCCCAATTGTTCTGCGAGGCGTTGTGAACGATGAGCATAGTGTTTAAGAAACTGGGGATGCTGACTTTTCAAGCGGCCTGCCACTTCCTGACGAAAAAGTGCCCGAGCGTAGTTTCTCCCCTCATTACTCGGATCCTCTTTCCAACGCAATTTTCGTCGACGGGCCTCCCGCCCAATCTGCTCTTTGGTGACACACAAAAAAGGATGCCAAATTCGATTAGATTTTAAGGCGATCCCAAGGCCTGCGCGCACCTCAGATGAGCGTGCTTGTTGGAGTTGTGCCCATTCCCATGAATCATTCAAATGATGACCTAGAAAAAGCACTTCATCTGTCGCCAAAGCTTGATGCATCAGAGTCAGGCGTTCTCGGCGCCAAAACTCTTCACGATTTTGCGTCGCCACTTGAGTGATATGTAAAACTTGGCACGGAATCAGCTGTGCCTGACACACTTGTGCCACCAAGGCCATTTCTTCGTCTTGTTCAAGTCTCGTATGATGATGAACAGCAAGTACGCGCAAGGATTGGATATGACCGTGATCCTTGAGCCAAATCGCCCACTCCAAGAGAACGCGTGAATCAACGCCGCCCGATGCTCCCACAACTATTTTCTGAGGAAAATGCGCTCCACTGTGCGTTTGCATAAAACGCAGAACATGTTGAAAAAATAACGAGGAAGTGAGCTTCATGGCCTCTATTTAAACCTAAAGTAATTGAGTTGTCCTGCAATCCCTGTGACTTGGCGTTGACAGGCCTTATGCCCCCCATTATCATGAGGCCTTGTTGATGGCACTGTAGCTCAGATGGTTAGAGCGTAGCATTCATAACGCTAAGGTCGGCAGTTCGATCCTGCCCAGTGCTACCATCAATTTCAATCTTTAGTTTTACCCACATAAATTTTAATTCATACCTTTTAAGTTTTCAGAGGACGAACTCCGAGGACAATGGTCTCATGAACCTCAACCGGAGTGATTTTATGGGCCACGTACTTGTTGTTGAAGACGAAAAAAAAATGTCTGCTTTTATCCAGCAAGGTCTTTTAGAAGAAGGCCACAAAGTGGATGTCACCGATCATCCTAAAAGCGCTCAAGAATTAATCAAGAAAAACCCTTACGATCTTTTAATTTTGGATGTCATGCTCCCAGATATGAACGGACTTGAGCTCTCTCGCATGGTTCGACAAGAAGGTTATGCGGGTAATGTATTGATGCTCACCGCCCTTTCAACTACTAACGATAAAATCGCAGGTCTTGATGCTGGTGCCGATGATTATCTGACTAAGCCTTTTGACTTTAATGAGTTGCTCGCACGCGTACGTGCTTTATTACGTCGTCATGGAGATACCAATACAACACTTTCTAATGGTGATCTTGTGATGGACCTGCTCAAAAGAACGGTGACCCGAGAGGGCAAAATAATTGAACTGACTTCTAAAGAGTTCTCTCTCTTAGAATTATTTATGCGCCAAGTAGATAAAGTGCTTGATCGCAACACTATTGCTCATCAAGTGTGGGGCACCGAATTTGATCCTGACTCGAATGTCATTGATGTTTACGTCAATCACCTACGAAAAAAAATGGATCATGGTTTTCCGCGCAGACTTCTTAAAACAATTGTAGGCCATGGATATACCCTCGCCAAAAATACCTGATTTCACTCGCGGAATTCGGTTTCGACTAGCACTGGTTTATTCTGCCATTTTTGGGGTCTGCCTGATCTTGATCTCTTTGGTGATCACCTACGAATATCTAGGGATTAGCCATGAAGAAAACGATCAGGCGTTGCGTAGCTTCGCCATCGATCTCTCCCATTATGTCAGACCCGATTCTCTGCCCAATGATTTTGATAATGTTATCGCGAGTGAAATTGCCTATTTCCCATTTCTGATCCAGAACACTATGGTCAGTGTCCGTGGACAGAATGGAAAATTACATTTTACCAGTCGCAAAGACCTGGCCGCGCCACACTCACAGAGCTTTGTTGATTCTAATTTGCTGCATGAGTTTACCAATTTCAGACTTCCCGATGGCACAAAAATGCGTGGAATTAATCTACGCACGACTCACCTCTCACGCCCATTAATCGTTCAGGTCGCCAGCACCATCGATGGATTAACGGCGCAACAAGACCGGCATATACTCTTTTTGATTTTAATCATTTCTCTCTCGATTTTTATCACCGCCATCACCTCGACGATTGTGGCACGAAAAGCGCTTGATCCTGTGCGAGCTTTGATCAAACAAGTCGAGGAGCTACTGACTCAAGAAACCTATCGGCCACTACCCGTCCCCACTACCCATGATGAATTGGCGCAACTGACTGTGACCTATAATTCTCTGCTTACACAAATCAAAAAAACGCTGACGGCCCAAGACCAATTCGTCTCTCACGCTTCTCATCAACTCAACACGCCCTTGGCGATTATGCGAGGAGAATTAGAAGTTCTACTTTCGAAAGCACGCACCCCTGAAGAGATGAATCGCTATCATGCCAGCCTCGGTCAAGAACTCTCTCGCATGGCACAACTGGTACGCGATATGTTGCTGGTCTCAAGAGTTGAAGCTGGTAAGGCTAGCTTTCGTTTCTCTCCTCTTCGTGTTGATGAAGTCGTGACAGAAACTGTCGCCAGGCTTGGAGTCAAAGCTAAAGAGAAAAACATCGCTTTAAAACTCGATTTTGAAGCAGAAATTTTAGAAGATGAAAAAGCGCTGATGGTGATGGGTGAGAAGCAGCTCTTAACCTGCCTCTTTGAAAACCTCGTGGAAAACTGTATTAAATATTCGCCCCCAGACTCCGTAGTGAAAATTTACTTATCCAAAAAAGATGGCCATGCATGTTTTCAAGTTCAAGACCAGGGACCAGGCCTCTCGGATGAAATTCATGAAAAGCTCAAGCGTTCAGAGCGATTTTTTCGGGGAGAGCACACTGATAAAATCAGTGGCACAGGCCTTGGGCTCTATTTAGTAGGAAGAATTACGGAATATCATAGTGCTCAATTCAAAGTCGAAAATCTAGTGCCCCCTCCTGGAGCACTTTTTACTGTGATCTTTAATCAAAAACCCATCGCCTGACGAGCGGCCTTACGTTCTGAACGATTGTAGGCCGGCAGTGCCCAGTGCCATGTAGCAGGATTCCATTCACTAGGAACGACTGTGGGTGCAGTATAATTCATGCCACCGCCACTGACTTCTCGGTAGCCAATTTCAAGTGGCTGATAGAAAAAACGAGGAGCAGCGGTGTAGTAACACTGATTGCGCACGCGATTGACATGGCGGTAACCCTCGCTGGCAT
>JBIKNE010000085.1:0-7331 GCA_044358855.1 Bacteriovoracaceae bacterium
CCGTCAGTGGTGTAGCCTTCAATAAATCCCGAATTGTCTTTGCTTGCATCATAGCGAACTCCCTTCGCACGTTTCCTCAATAGCCATTTCGGAATTATTTAGCTTTGAGATTAAAAGAACTATGCGACTTCTGGCACAACTTGGCATGTGCTCGAAATCACACATTTGAGCTAGGAGTTTTTTTCCATAGTTTTTTAGTCAAGAAGCCAAATCCGGTGCTAATGTTAGTGATCACTAACAAAATTAAGTCATGTCGCAAGAAAAAATACTATCGCTTCTATTTGAACTCGCCGTCCTCGTCTTCATTGCCGGCCTCTATTATATTTGGCAACGACGCCGCATTCTTTATGGCCCCAAGCATTGGCAACACCATAAGCTCATGGAGATTTATCACTTGGGTGTAGATTGCCATGAACCTGAACGCCACCAGGATCTGGTGCCCTTTCTAGACGAGTGTGAACTTAAGCTTAAAAGTGATTACCCCTGGATGGATGGGGCATTTATCTCACGCTGGAAAGACCGAAAACTCCCAGAGAACATTTTAGCCATTCTTAGTGATTGCTCTGAGTGGCACACTCAATCCCAACCCAAAACACGATAACCCTGATCGGCGAGACATTGGTTCACATAGCGTCTTTTCAATTCGTCAGGAGAAATCGCTCCGCCGGCGGCCCCAGCGCCTGCACCCACTGCTGAACTTCGCACAACACTTCCACCAATATCACCAGTAAATAAACCTGACACGACACCTACCGCAGCACCAATCGCTGCACCGGCACCCGCGCCTTTGGCAATTTGTTTTCCTTTACCACTCTTGAGATATTCATCTGCATCAGCAATACACTGATCGACATCTTTTTGAGCAGCTTCCTTACCCACACTCTTAAGTTTATCGTTGGGATAAAGCGTAGGCTTTGAAGCACAGGCCACCAAGGTAACGAGTAATAGCCAAGATATTTTCATGCAAGCCTCCAGTGTGGTACCCATTATAGCTTATGGAGAAGAAGAATTACATCACGCCCCAAGGCCAGCAAGCTTTGACAACTGAGCTACACGAGCTTCTGCGCGTTGAAAGACCAAAAGTCTGTGAGTTGGTGCAGTGGGCGGCCGGCAATGGTGATCGCTCGGAAAATGCTGATTATCAGTATGGAAAAAAACGTCTGCGCGAAATTGATCGACGTGTACGCTTTCTTACTTCGCGCTTAGATGCAGCTGTTGTTGTAGATCCCGTCACAATCAAGAGTGAAAAAGTACAATTTGGCGCGACCGTCAAAACTTTGGACGAGAAGGGCCTAGAAAAAACTTGGTCTATTGTGGGAATTGATGAAATTGACACAAAGCGGGGCCGGATTAGTTGGCAGTCCCCTATTGGCCGTGCTCTCATTGGTAAAAGTATTGGTGATGAAGTTGAGATCGTGGGCCCGCAAGGTTCACACTCAGTTGAAATCATCGCAATTGAGTATCTGCCTTTAAACTAGAGAGGTGTTGTTATGAAAATTTTTGCTTTAATTCTCACTTTGTTCTCTTTTTCAGCCTTTGCCTCATTCAACGATGTTGAGTGTAGCGGAACTGTACGCAACGGCGACCGCGCCCGTGTCGAAGTCGAACGTGGCTTTGGTGGTTCAATGCGTGATGCTCGCGTAGTAATTTTCGGCGCACGTGGAACAAATCCACGAGTCTTCAATTACCGCATCTTCCAAATTCGTAAATTTGGCACCATGCTTGAATTCGTAGGCGACAGAAACTTCCGCCTTGAAGTGGATCTGTTTCCAGACCAATCACCACGTTGGGGCCGTACTTACCGCGGTCAAATGCGCGACATGTTTAATGTCTCGTGCCGCTTTCCTAACGCTCAGTAGTTTGGCATGAAGAGATTTCGTCGCGTATACATCGAAATCTCTAATATCTGTAATCTTCAATGTACGTTTTGTCCTGAGGTAGAGAGACCCAAAGAAGTTCTCTCTACCTCACAATTTCAAAATATTTTGCAACAAGTTGCGCCTCATACCGATGAAGTGTGTCTTCATTTGATGGGTGAACCCACCGCTCATCCTGATTTTCAAAAGATTCTACAAATCTGCACTGAAGAAAAAATGCCTGTTCAACTCACCACCAACGGTACCTTGTTAGGAAAATTTTCCACCGACGTTTTTTTTAAATCAAGTATTCGCCAGATCAATTTTTCGCTGCATAGTTTTAAAGATAATTTTCCGGGAAAAGATTGGCGCCCTTACTTACATGATCTCTTGGCGTTTACTCGACTGGCCTTAAAAGAAAAACCAGAACTCTATATAAACTTTCGACTCTGGAATTTACCTAACCCAACCGGCGCGCGGGACGAAAACCAAGATTTCATCGATGAAATCTGCGGCTTCTTTGATGTAGGCATTAATGAGAGAGTCAACGTGGCCCATCGACGCTCCAAAAATATCGTAGGCCGCGCTTACTTTCATTTTGATACACGCTTTGAGTGGCCGAGCCTCACAGCTCCTTTCATCAGTGACAAAGGTTTCTGTCATGCGCTCTCACAGCACGTGGGCATTCACGCCGATGGACGTGTAGTTGCCTGCTGTCTTGATAAAGAAGCTGGCAACACCTTAGGAAATGTATTTGAGCAGGACTTCGCCGAAATCTTGCAACTTGAAACCACCGAGAGACTTCATCAAGGTCTCGTAAATGGCCAACTTTTAAGTCCCCTCTGTCAGCGTTGCAGCTTTATTTCACGCTTTAAAAAATCGCCCCTACCAGTCACAAACAAGGCCGCCCCCATACAAAATTAAAAAAGGGGGTTGCATTACGGAAAACTTACGGTATAGTTGTTTTTACGGAAACATTACGGAAGGAAAACGTATGGCCCTCACAAAAAAGCAAAAAGACGTTCTCGACTACATCACTGAGTTTGTCCGCGAGAAAGGTTTCGCTCCTACTCAGAAAGAGATTCAGGCCTACTTTGGCTTTAAGTCACTGGGCTCAGTTCAAGACTATATTAAATATCTCACTCAAGGTGGATACCTCAATAACGACTCACACTCAGTTCGCGGGCTCACTCCGGCCCATATGTCCTCCCAGGGAACCGAAGAGATTCCTCTCTTAGGTAGTATCGCAGCCGGGGTGCCCATTGAGGCGATCGAAAATACTGACACTGTCGCTGTTCCACAAGCGATGATCAAAAAAGGCATGCACTATGCTTTGAAGGTCAAAGGCGAAAGTATGATTGAAGACGGCATCCTAAGTGGTGACATCGCTGTCATTCGTCATCAGACTCAAGCTGATAACGGCCAGATCGTTGTCGCTGTGATTGATAATGAAACGACCTTGAAGCGTTACTTTAAAAAAGCCAAGCAAGTTGAGTTGCACCCAGCTAACAGTACGATGACTCCTATCATTCTCAAAGACCGTGAAGTTGAAATTCGCGGCGTGATGGTAGGACTTTTGCGAGTTTATTAAAATTTGATCGAGGCACACACAAGCTAGTTAACTTTTTTGTCATGGAGGACAAATGAGCACACACACAAAACAGTCTTCGTTCGATGTATCTTCATTCAATGACCTAGGCACTCGTCTTTGCTCACAGATCTCTGAGCGCTACGAAGTCGATCAACGATTAGCATCGGAAATGGCCTGGGATCTTTTGGAACTTTTGGCGGCAGTTGATAGTGACCTGGATACGTTGGATAAGTTTTACTTAAAGTAATTTCTCTCACACACAAATACTAAGAGTGCCCTGGCTGCTTGGAATCAAGCGTAAGGGCGAGTTGCGACCAAAACTTCCCCTTCTGCACGGAGGATACGATATGGAACTTAAAGAATTATTAGCTGCCGCACGCCACATCCGCCCTTGGGTTTTGTTGGTGTTTACCTTAGTCGCTTTTCAATCATTGAAAAACGCCAATCCACCTGAGGTGACTCAGCCGACGACGGCCTTGGTGGCGATGAGATGAGTTTTAAAAATCTGGAACTTTAAAGCTCCAAGTTAAGGACGAAAAGCAGAATTATTGTAATGCAGAGATTTATAGAGGACGCATTTGAATACTAGTTTTGATCACATTGATTCTGGCATGAGTTTACGTGTTCTGCACTGATGGTGCGCCAGAATCAGACTTGGAGCTTTAAAGCTCCAAGTGATTTTAAGAAATTGGATTTTTAAAACTTTGGAAAAATGGAAATAAACCCTAACAAAAGTAATAACTTTCTATGATGTCTTTATCTAATTGTTGGTTTTGGAAATGGCGGCCTAAAAATACGCCCTTGAGCACGATGTGGTTTTTTACTAACAACCCACAGGTATGCCCTTTGATGGCAATGAATTTGGCATTATCGGGCAGAAACGGTGTGAGGTCGAAATCACTTTTACCCGCGTCATCTAAAAAGGCTTGTGCCTCTGCGCGCCTTGATTCCTCCCAGTCTTGAAACTGGAGGCCAAGTTTTTTAAGGGTGTAGCCGTAGGGACAATGAAGACAGGCCGATTTACAGCAAGTCCCCTTGAGCTTGAGGTAACTGCTAGTAAAAACCAAATTACCTTGTGCGTCTTCATAACTCTTTAGTTCGCTCATAGAAACCTCTTCGCTTATAATAAGTCATGCAGATCATACTTGTCTTGAGTGTTTTTTTGGCCCTAACCGCACGAGCAGCACCCTCGCTTGAACGTCTCTGCTTCCCTTCTGTTATGGAAGCACAAAAAGGTCAGGCTATCATTCAACAAATTCTTGCCAAGGCCGTAGACGTTGCCACGCTTGAAGCAAATTGTGTGAACGTCATGATTGACGAGAATCGTGTGGAGTTACTTGATAGATGGGTAGCCACACGACTACCACTGGCGAAAAAAACCTTTTCGGCTTCATCTGCTCCTCGCCCGGAATGTGACTTGCTAGTAACAAAAATTTCTAAAAAAGATCAACAAAACAAAAAAGCTGGAGTTCGAAAAAATGGATTCATCGTTTCTGTTGATACAGGAGATAATGAAAATCGCGAAGAAAACTTTATAAAAGTTTTATCTGGTGGTACGGCGAAATTAAAAGTTGATGAATCGGAGCTCGAAATCACTTGTGTCGTGAAAGGTTCAAACTATCATCTTAAATTCGCCATGCTCTTTGTCCCAAGACCTCTCATTCCGCCCAACACTCAACTGCCTCCAGGAAGTGTCATCGTCATCAATGCTCCCCCTCCACCGGATACGAGTGGAAGCTCTCTCCAAACGGAAGTTGAAGTTCAAAAAGGCCAAGAGATTAACCTTGGACAAATAACTCGTGATCTTCGTAACAAGCAGAAAGAACTCGATATTTCTCCATCTGCAAATTTGAATACTACCTCTGGAGCAGAGACGACTCGCTGGTTGTTAAGAGTTCGTTAACTAGATGTGATAAAAACTTCTTTGCCATTAATGACGATTGTCATGTGATTCCTCTGAAAAGCGCCGAAAATAGATATCAGGTGCAGGAGGATTATATGGCGAAGGTATTAGTAGTAGATGATGAGATCGAAATTCTCAATCTAGTTTGTGATGAGTTAAAGCGACAAGGGCATGACCCGATTGCTGTTCGATCTCCTATCGAAGCTTTAGAAATGTTAAAGTTTTGTGGCGATGAATTTGAGCTACTTATTTGTGATGTCATTATGCCACATTAAAATGGATTGGATTTCGTTCGCGAAGTAATCAAGCATACGTCATTTGATGGAAAAATCGCGATTATGTCGAGTTACACCACAATGCTTAACCAAGAAATTGAGGAAGCTGGTATTAAACACGTACTCAAAAAACCATTCAACCTTGATGGTATTATCAGCTTAATGAATCAGTTCTCACCTGTGCTCGACTCATAACGAGGGACATTGAGTTCATCAAACTTTTGATAGAGTGCAGTCATGCGCTTGTGAAGAGTTTCAAGACTTTCAATGTGGTCTGGATTAACCTCTTCTTTCATACGCATAATTCGTCCGAGTAGAATCACCACAAAATTTCCCAATTCATGTCGCAAGGGACTCACTTGGCGCAGTTCCTGACGTTCTTTAATCCATTGCAAAAGTATCTCAGCGTGAGTGCTATCGAGTTTTTCTTGAGTGAGTGAAAGCTGGATATGTTTTTTTTCTTTCAATTCATTCGTCCAGCCACTCCCAAACGCAATTTTTAAACCTGTCCGATAGGTATGTTCATCGACACTTGAAATAAAATGAAGATCAGCTGACTCTCCTGAACCCTGCATTATCTTCACACCTAACTCGCTCGCTACCTTTGTGAGAAGTAGTAAGAATGGTGATAGATCGAGCTCGGGTGATTGAAGATATGTCAGTGTCATAAATTCCCTTGGGCGCCAGATGACCCCGGCCTCATGCCAGGTCTTAGGTACATTTTGCCCCCATGCGCCGCCCCCTACAACGACTTTCTCCTGACTTGGAGAAGAATTATGTTTGGCACGAAGAATGCTTTATCTAGTTTGAGCCGGGGGAAGGGACACCACAAAAGTTCACCAAAATATCCCCGAAGAGATGAGTATTCATCCTTCGCACAAATCCCACCTCAAAAGATCACCGTCTTTACCCCGGCCCACTTCCCCTCCTCTATAAAATCTTCATCATTTCAACTTCATATTGCCAACCTGAGTTATAAGTGTCGCCCACACAAAGGATACACCTATGAAAGCTCTGCTTGGCTTCGCTCTATTGGTTTCAACTCTCTCTGTTCATGCACAGTCTTATGTTCTCCAGATGAATGGCACTCTATTGACTCAAGATGCCGAGGGCCGGGTGTATGACCTTAATCAATTTGTTAATCCAAATAATATTGTTGGCCGTGGTAAAAACTGGTTACTGGATCGTCAGCAGCTCGTAACGACAATCTCGAATAAAGGTTTTGTCTTTAAGAAAACTGATATGAAGGGTCCTAAGGGTATCAAAGCTTCCGGCGATAGCTGGTTTATTTCTGATAAAGGTGAAATGAACGTGGTGACTCGCGAAGGTCTGCTCTTTACTTATACGCTTGATCAATTCAAAAAATCTGACGTGCTACTCGCTGGTGGAAACTGGCTGACGTTGCGCGAAGGTTCACAAGTAAGTTTCGTCACAATCGACACCGTGAAGGGTTTTACCTACACTCTCACTCCGCAGGTACTTGCTGGCATAGGTCTTAATCCTATGAATATTAAAGAGAAAGGCGGCAACTACTTCGTTGATTCCGCCGGTGTGCTCTTCACGGTGGATCGTAACGGATTAGTAGCGAATAAAAAAACTATGGGTCTTTTTGCTGCCAATAAAAAACTCGGCTCAAATTACTTAGTCGATACTAAGGGTGGCGTGCGTGTTGTGCTTGATAATGGCTGGATGCTACTCCCTAATCT
>JBIKNE010000086.1:0-7321 GCA_044358855.1 Bacteriovoracaceae bacterium
ATTAGAGATTTCACTTTTATTACTTGAGGATGTTTTGCGCTTACAGGAAGGATGGTTGAAAGATTTTGCACGTCCAGCAAATCTAAAAACTCTTGTTGGCAGTAATTTTCAAGGGAAAAAACCAGATTATTCTGCCTTTTATGAGGTCGGTAAGTCTTATCGTAAGTTCCTCAATGAAAAGGGTTATAGTTTTCAGCAGCAGTTTCAAATTACCAAAAAAATGAATGATCTTTTAAAGTCGCATCCAGATTTATGGAATGCCTATGTACGATTACTAGGAAAAATTGATCGTCTCGTGAAAGGTAATCGCCAGTTTGCCGATTATGTAAAACTTTATCCTTCTCCTGAAATGCAGATTCGTTGGCTTGCTCCAGAAGAGAAGGTTCCGTGATGAATGAAATGACCCTCGATGAGAAGCTGGATTTTCGGCGGAATCTTCGGTGGTGGTCATTCTATATTTTGATCCAAGTTACCTGCCATATTTGTCTCAGTTCAATTGGCGCTTTTTTTCATTTTTTGCTCGATCACGGCATCTCCTTGGTGGAAGGGTGGTTGCATAATAATGGCTGGGAGCTTGCGGTCATTTCAAAACTCTTTGCTCTCTGGATTGTTCATCGCATGCTGCGAATTCGTTTATACAATCCGAGGGGCTTGCGAGATTTTGTTAAGGGGCAAGGACGCTGGCCTGATCAACGGGCAATCGTTGTTTCGGTTGTGCTATTAATCCTACTCATTTTAGTTGGAGGCCCAGTTCATCAAGTCCAAAACTCGAGTTATTTGAGTTACCACCTCGTTTCTTATTTTGCCGCCGTCACCTGGCTAATTGCTGACTATTTTACTGCAGCAATACTTCAGGATCTGTTTCCAGTTACTCATAAAAAAGCTATTCGCTGGCGCTTGGCAGTTTATCTTTTAGGTTTTTGGATTTCTTTTCGCTTGGTTGTTCCAGACTATTTTGGAACAAGCGTTATGATGTATCTGCATTTCTTGGTGCTCCTTCTTATGACTGGAAATCATCTTCAGCATTTAGGAAATGCCTTAGCATATGTGTTATTGATGGCGGCTCCGAGTGCAGCTCTCTTGGGAGTAGATCCTATTTGGGGAGCAGATTTCTCTCCATTCAAATTAATTAGAATGCCTCCAGCACCTTTCCTTCTGTTGGCGTGGGTGCTATCTTTGTTCTACTATCGTTACCGTCATCGCTGGCGTTGGCGTTTTCCTGTTTCATAGAGGAAAACTACGCGCCCGACACAAAGGAGTGTGGTGTGCACGGCAATCTCAATATCTGGGAAATTCTTTGGCAATCAGGTCCAGTTGTAAAAATCGTACTACTACTTTTAGTGGCATGCTCGGTTCTTTCGTGGGCGATCATCATTCAAAAAATGAAAGAACTCAAAACGGTCGATGAGGCCAACTCTAAGTTCATGAGTGCTTTTCAAGGTAACACCAATATGGGTGAGCTTTTTCAAGCAGCGATGGGCAATCATGATTCCACCATGGGATTGATGTATCGCCGCGGTTATGAAGAAATTAATCGCCTCAACGAAAAATTGTTGGATAAAGCGGCGCTTGCCGAATATCTCAAGAGCCAAAACTTTGTTCCTGTCGAGCGCGCACTCAAGCTTGGCGTTTCACAGGCCCAAGAAAAACTCGATTTGCGTATTGCTACATTGGCCACGATTGGAGCGGTTGCACCTTTCATCGGTTTGTTCGGAACAGTCTGGGGAATTATTGATGCTTTCTCTGGTCTTGCATCTGGCGGTGGCTCAATTGAAGCTGTTGCTCCTGGTATTGCTGAAGCCTTGGTGGCGACTGCAGTGGGACTTGCAGCGGCTATTCCGGCCGTGTGGTTCTTTAACGGATTCAATACTCGCTTGGCACGTATGTCAGGCCAGATGGAAGCTTTTGGACAAGACTTTTTAAATATGGTGGAGCGTTCATTACTTTCGCTTCGTCGTGAGTAAGAGGATCTATGGCATTTTCCAGCGGAAATAAAAAAGGGCCCATCGGCGATATCAACGTAACTCCCTTGGTGGATGTCATGTTGGTACTTTTGGTTATCTTCATGGTGACCGCACCGATGATGTTCAGTGGTATCCCGTTGAAGCTTCCTAAAACAGGAAAAGTCTCTCCACTTAATATGCGTCCTGAATTGGTTATTTTATCTGTGACTGCTGGTGAGGAGTTTTTCTTAGGTAAAGACAAAGTCGCCCGTGACGTTTTGGTCACTCAAATCAATGCCAAACTCAAGGCGAACAATACGGACGTCGTCTATCTGCGTGCCGACTATGAATTAAAGTATGAGAAAGTCGCCAAACTTATCTCTGCTTTAAAAAATGCCGGTATCTCCAATATCGCCCTCGTGACTGAAATCGAGAAAACGTAAAGGATCATACTTGAACGTTTGGGAGCGCGACCGCCATTATATTTCAGACGATTTTAAATCTAGCTTCATGCTGGCGATTGCTCTTCATCTCTTTTTAATCATGATTGCCTTCATCGCTGGTCGAGTGATCTATAAAACCATGAAACCTGATGCAGCGATGGAAATCATGCGAGCTTCAGTTCGAGTGGATGTCGTGGGTATGCCTAAGATGACTCTGCAAGAACTCAAAGAGATGGAATTACCGGCCGAAGCACCAACCGCAGAACCTAATCCAGCTGAAGCCACTAAAACTGAAATTACCGAAGCTCCGGCCAAACCATATGACGTGGTCATGCCCGATGAGAAAAAAACCACCAAGTCTTTTTCCAATTTCCTACAAGAGTACAGCACCAAGAAAGTGAAGACATCGACTAAAACCAAACAAGGCGATCGCGCTGGTAAACCTACGGGCCTTGATAGTTTGATTGTTGAAGGCAACCGCTTAAGTAAGGGAACAGCGCTCACAGGCGATACCAGTGATATGGCGAATTCAGCTTTTGTAGGCTATGTGCAAACTTTGCCCGATCGCGTGCGTGAGCATTGGCGTCTGCCAGGCTTTTTGCGTGAGCAGCAGTTGAAGTGCCGTATTCATATCTGGATTGGTTTACGTGGAGAGATTTTAAAAACGGAGATTCGTGAATCCAGTGGTAATAGTGAGTTTGATACTAAAGCAGAAGCAGCAGTCAGGGCAGCGGCACCATTTGGTGTGCCTCCTGTCGATGCCGCCCCTCAGTTATCAGCTCGCGGTATAATTTTAGGTTTCCCACTCTGAAGGAGTTGTTATGAAGTTCTTTTTAGCGATCTTGCTTTTTTCTTTTTCAATCGTGAGTCACTCGCAAGAAGAAGGAAAAGTTTCTGTGATCGCAGTAGGTGAGGCACAAGCCGAAAAGGACCAAGTGGCGTTTGGGACGGCACAAATTGTCGGTGCAATGAATCCAGCTCAATCGAAAGTGATGAATGAGTTGATGGGACTGATTAAAAACGATTTTGCTTTTTATAAGCATCGCTTGGAAGCCGTTGAACTATCAGGACCAGTGACAGGCCCCCAATGGGATGAGTGGAGTTCCAAGCAATTTGTGGTCGGCATCAAAGCTGAGGGCGCCGGCGCGGGTGTGAAGCTCACTGCGGAAGTGTACAGTGTTTTAAAAAGACAAAGTATTGGTAGTGATTCAATTACGGCAGCGGGCACGAATGTACGTGACCAAGGCCATAAGCTTGCCGATGCTATTTATCGCAAAATCACGGGTAAAAAATCGGTCTTCCAAGAAAAAATTATTTTTGTCTCTGATCGTTCGACTGTTGGCAAAGACACTAGAAAAGAGCTCTACAGTATGGACTTCGATGGTCGCAGAGTGGAGCGTCTGACATTTTTTAATTCTACCGTTATTTCACCTTCGGTCTCTCCCAATAATGGCAATATCATTTTTTCTTTGATTCAGTCACATAAACAGACTGATAGAAAAAACAAAGAAACCAAGAATATCGATCTCAAAGTTCTCGATCGCAGCACCAAGAAATTCACCACCGTTTCTGGCCATCCAGGAGTGAACTCGGGTGCGGTTTATAGTGCTGATGGAAAGAACATCTATTTTACCCTCACCAAGTCTGGCAACGCTGATATTTATGAAATGAATCTAGCCACTAAAAGTTTGCGCCAAATTACTAAGCACTATGCTGACGATGTTGATCCAACCGTAACTGCCGATGGTGCGAGTATGAGTTTCTTGTCGAATCGCGCAGGTAAAGCGCACATCTATATTATGGATCCTCGTGGCAATGATCAGGCCGCTCGTCGTGTGAGTTTTGTCGGTCAGTTCAACGCTTCTCCTCGCTATTCACCTAATGGCCAAGCGATTGTCTTTACCTCGTGGGTGGATAATGGTTTTGATCTTTACCGCATCGACAGTCAGGGTAATAACCTCGCTCGGCTTACTAAAGATTTTGGCTCGAATGAAGAACCGTGGTGGTCACCTGATGGAGAGTTCATTATCTTCACTTCTCAGCGAGTGATTTCTCGCTCTAAAGCTATTCAGGATATCCATATTATGAATCGCGATGGCGAGATCCTAGGTCAACTCACACAAGACTTCGGTCGCTGCTACAGCCCACGCTGGACGAACTAGCGCTTGGCGCTTGGAAAGTAGCCTAATATATAGACGGCCCCCTGGTACCTAGGGGGTTTTTGTTGATATTTCTGACTAAAACTTGGTTGCCAACTGGGTAATTCATTGAAATTACATGATTTTTCGTACATTTTTTGAACACCGCAGCAAAATAGTCTTGTAATATTTTTAGGCATACTGTACTCTTTTCATAGTTACGCATTGCACAAAATGTGTCTTTAAACTCGTTTAAATGTCAAGGAGTTCAACATGAAAAGCGCTGCCCTAAAACCTGAGCTAGCTACCCTTTGTACGCAGCTTCTCTCGAATCTCGATGAGGTTGTTTTCTTCTCTCAATTGAGTGGCTTCTTCGCTCAATCCTTGAACGAGCACAAAATCCAAGTATATGAAGCACTAGCAGACGGTTCAACTCGTCTTGTCGCTGAGAACGGTTTGTCAGTTGATGGCGCAATCCTCGCTAAAGGCATTGGCCTTTCTGGCTACGTCGCTCGCATGAAGCGCGCTTATTACTCAAACAATGTGAAGCGCGATCCTATTACAGCTCACTCAACTCGTGATGAAGTAGTCGAAGCAGAGCTTGCAGTTCCAGTCATGATCGACGGAACTGTTATCGCAACTATCCACGTTCAATCAGCTAATAAAGACCGTCAGTTCTCTGATAAAGATGTCACTGGCATTAATGAAGACCTTAAGGCCCTAGCTGCTCCGATTCGTAACATGCGCTTGTACTTGGTTGCTCGTCATATGGCGCGCGAACTTGAAGCCAAGCTTGCTGTTCGTGAACAAGAGCGTATTGCTGGTCCAAAATTCGATATCAAAACAGGCTCACAAGATAATGGCGAACGCGTAAATTTGATCGCGGTATCTAAGTCGATGCTTGAGACGATCAATCTTGCTAAGAAACTTGCTACTCAAGACTTTCCTATCCTTTTGGATGGCGCTCATGGTGTTGGTAAGAAGATTCTTGCTCGCAAAATTCACTTCTGGAGCCACCGTAAAAACGGCGCTTGTGTCCTTGTTCACTGTACTTCAATGAACGAAGTCGCCTTGGATATCGAGCTTTTTGGTAAGAAAGGTAAGAAGGGTGCCTTCGCAGAAGCGAACGGCGGAACTTTGATTCTTGATGATATTCAAGCGCTTTCACACAGCTTGCAGGCGAAGATTCTTCGCGCCATGGTAACAGGTGAAGTCGTGTCTTCGGACAACGAAGAAAAAACGATGATCAACGTACGTGTTATTGCCACTTCGAAAGGCAGCCTTTCTGAAGCTGTTGAAAAAGGTGATTTTAAAGCTGAACTTTTCATTCGCTTGAACACCATGAATGTGAAGGTCGCTTCACTTCGTGACCGCACCGAAGATATCCGCGCTATCTCTGAGTTCTTCTTGAACGAAGGCCGCACTCAGAACGAAACAAAGATTCTCACAGCAGCTGCTCAAGCAAAATTGGCAGCTTATCACTGGCCAGGAAACGTTCAGGAATTGAAAGGGATCATGGAGCGCGTCGCCATCGTGGTTGAAGGCCAATATGTAGACGAAAGCCACCTTCCTGAGTTGCGCTGCGAAGAAGTAAAAGAAGAAGTAAAAATCGAAGTAAAATTCGAAGAAATGGCCCTGCATGACCTTGAGAAAAAGCATATCTTGGCGACACTTGATCACTTGAGTGGCAACAAGACACGCGCTGCGAAGTCTTTGGGCATCACAGTGAAGACGCTTTATAACAAGCTGCACAGTTATGGAATGATCGAGGCCAGAGAGGTTTAATAACCTCCTGTCCGGATCAAGAGTTGTAATCCTTGTAGCAAAAAAGTATTATTTATCCTTTAAGGAGCTTGTATGAAAGCCACGATCGAAGAAAAAGTAACTCCAGCAGCACCAGAAGTGATGACGCTTAAAAACTTCCGCACTAACAATGCTGATATCGAGAACTTCTACCGCTTCTTGCACGACAACGGTATCCGTCGCGAAGCTGGCATGATGATCGAGTACGCAATGGACAAGTTGAAGAAGGCCCGTAAAGGCAAGCGCGCAGCTAAAACGTTACAGTAAAAAATTGATTATTAAGGGATCCATGGAGGATCCCTTTTTTTCTCTTCTCAAAGAAAATACATGGATGTGACAGCAAACCAACTCAAGCAAAGAGTCTTCTACGATCCCCTCTACGGTCATATCCCTTTGACCAACCTAGAGTGGGCGATTATCCACACACCTTTTTATCAACGTCTGCGCTGGATTCGTCAGCTCGGTTTCACTTTTTATACTTTTCCTGGCGCTGAGCACTCACGTTTTGGTCACTCTATCGGAGTGATGCATAACTCGCACATGATTTTGAAGGCCGTCGGTCGGGCCGTTTCTGATCGCGAACTCTATGACGACAAAGTCGTTTCAGGTGCCAAGACCTATCATCAAAGCTTGCGTCTCGCGGCACTTTTGCACGATCTTGGAACTTTCCCTTTTTCTCACACCACTGAGATGAGCTACATCCGTTACGGTGAGACGACGAAAGTGAAAAATGGCAAAGGCCATCCGGATGATCACGAGCACTTAGGTTCATTCATTATTAAGAACACCGATTATGAAGGTGGCATTACTTATCTGTTGAAACGTTACGGCATCGATCCGCAACGCATTTCAGATCTAGTAAAAGGTCAGGACAAGAGTGTGCTCGCGAATCAAATTCTGCACTCAGAAATTGATTGCGATCGCATGGATTATCTTTTGCGTGATGCTCACTATTCCGGCATTCATTACGGTACTTATGATCGTGACTATCTTC
>JBIKNE010000087.1:0-7311 GCA_044358855.1 Bacteriovoracaceae bacterium
TCAGAAGAAAAAGTTGAAAAACCCTCACAAACTTTTGTGGTGCCTTTAACTGAAATCAAAGGCGCTGCTGTGGTTTATTCCAAAGACTTCTAATGTATAAAATTCTTTTTTTGTGCCTGCTCACCTCTTGTAGCTTCATCCAACGCAAAGGCCGCTGGGGCCATGATGCTTTCACTAAGGGCAGTTTTAGAAATGTTAAAAATGCCATCGTCTATCACGCTAAAAATCCCCAATTCTGGGCGCCTTTAGGTGCCGCGGCCGTTGTCTATGGTGCAGGCCAAGACAAAAAGATTTCGAGCTGGGCAGTCAAAGAGAGTCCGCTCTTTGACGGAGTGAAAGACGCCGACGCTAAGAGTGATGATTACGAGTTGTTATTTAAAACCCAGATGTATCTCTCAGTGTTATTGCCGGCCTCTTGGGAAGATGGCTGGGCGAGCTATGCAAAAAATAAAGTCAAAGGTGCGGCGGTGACTTATCTGAGCTACTCCGCCACTCGCCAAACGGTTACCCAAATCAAAATCGCCGAACCACGCCAGCGGCCCAGTCGCCTGGATAATGAAAGCTTTCCCTCAGGCCATGCCGCCCGAGCGTCTTCCAAGCGACACTTGATTGCGCACAATCTTGAAGCGAGTGATATTAATCCCCATGTGAGAAATGGCATTAACACCATTAATGGTTTGATGACGGCCTCAGTGATGTGGGCGCGGGTGGAGGCGAACAAACATCATCTCTCCGATGTGCTCGCTGGCTACTCTGTCGGGTATTTCTTGTCGGGTGTGTTCTATGATTCACTCTTGAATCTGGATACCGCCGAGACTTTCGTGCTGATGCCTTCCACGGATAAAGTCACGGCACTATACTCACTGAGCTTCTAATGGGTCTCGACGGGAATCACTTCAATCTCAGGCGCTGACTCCACAGGTGTGACTTCCCCCGGCAAATCTCCCGGTAAAATCCCTTGTGGCTGACTTTGTCCTAGAAAATAATTCAGCGAGTACTCAGTCCCCGGCAACGTCGTATCAGGATGCAACCACGCATATCCCACGCCACAAAGAGCGATCCACAGAACAAAGAAAAACGCCCACAGCTTCACGGCACCACCCTTGTCCACGTTTCGGAGCGTCCGAAGAGCGAGATCCCCAGATAACCTCTGAGGGTCAGTGTGGTGGGATTTTCGAGTTTGAGTTTGCATGAGTAAGTGCTCCCAGAGTCTGAATCGTAAATTTTTCCGCCGCTAAATTCATCGCCGTCTTTTTTGAGATTGGTCATGATGGTGAGCCCTAAGATTTCTCGGCCACGCAATTTTTCATCGGGATTTTTTTGGTCTTTGCCATCACCACGCTGCTCGCCGCCGACAATTTTGCCAAAGAACTTATTATCTTTTTGATAAATCTCGATGACACCTTTCTTATCGCTCGTCATCCACTGGCCTTCAATTTGTGCCAGCGCGCTGAAGCTAATGAGCCAGCAGAGGATGAAGCGCATCAGAATTTCTTGCGATCGAGAACACGCACGGTGAAAGGATATTGGTTATCGGCATCTTGCGGCACCACCACTTCACTGACGAGATTCCAGTTTTTAAGCGAGAGTGAGGGGAAATAGGTATCGCCCTTCACTTCCGCCTGGACTTCTGTGAGGTACAGTCGATCAACCAGCGAGAGACACGCTTTATAGATCTGCGCGCCGCCGATGATGAAAACTTCCTTTTCACCCTGACGTTCAGCGTGCTTTAAAGCGCGAAAAACAGAATTGAACCAAATGACATTTTCTGTCGCCGCTTTAGGTTCGTTAGAGAGAATCAAATGCATGCGGCCCGGAAGCGGTTTGCCACCGAAAGAATCAAAGGTCTTTCTTCCGAGGATCAAGTGGTGACCCATGGTGACTTTTTTAAAGTGTGCGAGATCGGTTTTAAGTGTCCAAGGAAGTTTATTTCCTAGGCCAATCACTCCGTTCAAACTTTTTGCCACAATCATGGATACGCGCATGTTAGACCGCCACTGGTGCTTTTATATGAGGATGTGCTTGGTAATTTTCTAAGGTGAAGTCTTCGAACTTGAAGCCAAAGATATCTTTGACGTCTGGATTAATTTTTAAAGTGGGAAGTTGGTAACACTCACGAGTCAGTTGTAACTGCGCTTGCTCGATATGATTGGAATACAAATGCGCGTCCCCCATCGTATGAACAAAATCACCTAATCCGAGGTTGCACACCTGCGCCACCATCATGGTGAGAAGCGCGTAGGAAGCGATATTGAAAGGCACGCCCAAGAAAATATCTGCCGAGCGCTGATAGAGCTGACAAGAAAGTTTGTTATTGGCGACGTAGAATTGGAAAAGCGTATGACATGGTGGCAACGCCATCTTATCCACATCACTGACGTTCCAAGCAGAGACAATCAAGCGACGTGAGTCGGGATTTTTTTTGATCATCTCAATGAGATTTTTAATTTGATCTATCGTGCGGCCATCATGGGTTTTCCATGAACGCCACTGCACGCCGTAGACAGGACCCAAGTCACCATTCTCATCGGCCCACTCGTTCCAGATCGAGACGCCATTATCTTTGAGATACTTAATATTGGAGTCACCTTGCAAAAACCACAGAAGTTCATGAACGATACTCTTCATGTGAATTTTTTTGGTGGTCACCATCGGGAAACCATCGTTCAAATTGAAGCGCATCTGATGGCCAAACACCGAGAGCGTTCCCGTACCGGTGCGGTCTTCTTTTTTGACTCCTTCATCCAACACGCGACGAAGTAATTGATGATATTGCTGCATAACTCTCCCCTAGGAAAACGTTAGCATGATCGTTAGAATAAAAGCTATGTCAGAAAACCGTCGCATTCTCCATTTGATCAAAACCTTAGATGGGGCCACCTGGGCCTTTCACCAGATTCTCGAGCTTCGGCGTTTAGGTTGGGACGTCCATATCGCTGCCCCGACAAAGGTGGGCCGCTTTTTATCTGAGATGCAAAAAACTGGCGCTCCTCTCCATGTTCTTCCGGTGGAATTTCCTGTCAAAACTCCGTGGCTTTTGCCCCGCCACAGTGCAGGACTAAAAAAACTCGTACAAGAACTTAATCCCGCTCTCGTGCACTCCCATTTTGTCAGCACCACCTTACTTGCTCGTCATGCACTGCGAGGTATGAGTATTCCACGTATCTTTCAAGTACCGGGGCCTTTGCACCTGGAGCATCGCTTGTTTGGGATGTGGGACACCATGAGTGCTGACTCTGATGATTACTGGATTGGCTCCAGCGAGTTTATTCGTCGTTTGTACATTGATGGCTATCACCGCTCGCCTGAGCGCGTGTTCAAAAGTTATTATGGCATTGAATTAAATCCTCCCACTGGCGAGAGTTTCCTGCGTGAACGCTACAAAATTCCCGCTCATGCTTTTGTGATTGGTAATGTCAGCTTCTTCTATCCTCCCAAAAAACATTTAGGGCAAAAAGTTGGTATCAAAGGCCATGAGTTGATGCTGGATGCGCTGGAAATTCTGATGCCTGAACATCCCGATTTATGGGCAGTCTTTATTGGTGGGCCGTGGGGCGCGAGTGAAAATTATTTTGAGCGTCTCAAGGCCCGTGCGCAGTTAATTGGAAAAGGTCGAATTATCTTTACCGGCACACTTCCTCACGCTGAAGTCTTACGTTCTTGGCGAGAGATGGATCTAGCGCTGCATATACCACTGTCAGAGAATTGTGGTGGTGTGGTGGAACCACTCTTGGTGAAAACGCCGGTCTTGGCCTCTAAAGTGGGAGGACTGCCGGAAGTCATTATTGATGAAGAAACAGGATTATTAGTTGATCGCACACCTGAGTCCGTCACTCAGAAATTGCGTTGGATGCTCGCTCATCGAAGCGAGCTTTCACGTATTGGTGGAAACGGATTTGAGCGAATTAATCAGATGTTTGCTCGAAAAAATACTGCTGCGGAAATCGACGCTCTCTACCACAAGATTTTATCCGTATAATTAAGAGATTCTTAACCGGAGTTGTGGATGAAAAGTGTCATTGTGTTAGGTGCGGGTGGTTTTTCACGTGAAGCGCGCGATTGGGCCGAACAAATGGGTGGCATCAAAGTCGAAGCTTTTTTTGATGAAAATCCTAAAGGCACTGAACTCGATGGCCTGCCGGTTTTAAGTGATTGGCGTGAGCTCAAAAAATTTAATCATTTCGTTTTAGGAGTGGGCGATCCTACGGTGCGCGAGAAATTTCTTCACCTGGGCACTGATAACGGCTCTCACCCTCTCACTGTCATTCATCCCTCAGTGATTATCGGTCGCAAAGTTGATATCGGCGCGGGCTCAGTCATTTGTCCGAAAACAGTCATCACCACAAACATCATCATCGGTGTCGGAGTCGTCATCAATCTCACTTGTACTGTCGGACATGATTCGGTGATTGGAAATTATGTGACGATCAGTCCCGGTGTGAATGTATCCGGTGGCTGTACTGTCGGTGAAAATTCCTATTTAGGCACCAACTCGACACTTCGTGAGTACACCGCCTTTCCCGCCAATTCGGTTTTAGGCATGGGCGCCAGTTTGGTTAAATCGGTGACCGAGCCTGGAATATACGTCGGAAGCCCCGCTAAATTAAAGGTTTAGACAATGTTTTTTGTTTAACTGGTTAAATAAACCTAAATACTTGGCAGTTACCTTAAATAAACCTAAAGGAAAGTCTTAATTACTCAAACAAAACGCCATAAATTCCGATACTTTTAACGCATACCAGTGTTTATTAAATATTTTTTAAATACGCTGGATAATTAGGAATCATGAAATTCTCAGTCTCCATTCTCGTGATTACGACGCTGATGTTTCTCAGTGCTTGTAATGACAAGCCAGGAGCTCCGCAAGGCGGCAGTGATATTCCCAGTGGTTTGACTGTTACACCTGGTGCTTTTCAAATTACTATTCTCGCTCCGGCCGCTGATGGAACTTCTATTTCCCAATCAGCCGTGATCTCTGGCCATTGCGGTAAACCACAATTTCCTATCACCGTCGTCGGTAATGGCATGACGATCTATTCTGTCTGCCAAAACGACTACACCTGGGCCGCTCCGGTCTCTGCTAAAACAGCTGCTGAAGGCACCGTCAACTATGCCGTCACACTGAGAGAATTAAATCTCACCGCTGGCTCTCCGACCATCAATCGTTCATTCGTGAAAGTCGATGCCATTTGCCAAAACTCGGCCAATCTCGCCAAGACCTTCGCAAACTTTGGTGATCCAGGTGTTGATGGTGTGGCGATCCCTTATAAGATTTGTACCTCGGCGCAATTTTCTAATATCCGCTATCACGCCGACAAAAAATTTCAACTGGCCCAAGACGTCGATTTCGCTCTCGCCACTATTACTGGGATTCCTACCATTTTCACTGGTGAACTCGACGGGCGCGGTTTCATGTTGAAAGATTTCGTGGTGAAAGATATCGGCGGGACTAATATTTCTGTTGGTCTCTTCCGTATTGTCCAAAACGCGACCATCAAAAACCTCATTATTATGAATGGCCGGGTGGAATCATCACAACGCATCGGGATGCTCGCCGGTGATTGGCGCGGTTCTGGCCTGATTGAAAACGTTAAAGTGACCGGTGAAATTATTGCCACTGCCTTTGCAGGTGGTTTGATTGGTCTGGGTAACACCACCTCTAATCTGGTACTCAGAAATGTTAAAACCGAAATCATTGTCACAGCTAACGATTACACCGGTGGTGTCATTGGTGTCATCAATACTAATGATGGTGCTCTTTTAGTTGAAAACTCGACTTTTAATAACACTGTGACCGGTCAGCACTTCGTCGGTGGTTTTGCGGGTTCAGTCAGTGAAGACGCAACGACTTTCACTAACGTAACGGTCAACAGTACGGTTAATTCGGCAGGCCATGATGTCGGTGGACTCGTCGGCTCACTCGCCGGTGGTACACTGGAGAATGTGCGCTTTGTTGGTAACGTAACGACGACTCAAGATAACCTTGATGGCTTTGTCGGTGGTCTTATTGGCCAAACTACCGCACAGGCCGAAATTCAAAACTCGAGTGTGGTGGCCAATGTTAATTCAGGCTCGCATTTTGCCGGTGGTTTGGTTGGTCGCTTCTATGGTGGATCTATCACCAGCTCCTATTCACGCGGCACACTTAATATAGACGAAAATCAGTTCAACGGAACAGTTTCAAGCATCGGTGGCTTAATCGGTGCCACCCAACTTAATACCGCCATCTCACAATCATATTCACAAATGTCAGTGACTGGACGAGCTTTCGCCGTCGGTGGTTTGGTGGGTGTTATGAACGGTGCTGATAGCACCATTCATGAAAGTTATCACACGACCGGAACCATTAATGGCCGCACTCGCCAGGTGGGTGGTCTTGTAGGTGATTTTAAAGGCCAGAGCATCACCAACTCTTATGCACGCTCAAATATTAATATCTCTAATCCAACTCCGAATGCTTATGTCGGTGGCCTAGTTGGTTATAGTCAAAAAGCCACTTCGACTTTCTCTCGTCTTTATTATTCGGGCACACTTTCAATTACCGATGGCACGGCCGATATCGTCGGTGGACTCTTTGGTTATTTGAAAGCGGCAACATTAAAAGAGAGTTTTATGAGTGGTACCGTCCAAGGCGGACGTACTCGTGTCGGTGGAATAGTTGGTCAATTAGTTGATACCAACTTAAGTGCTAGTTTTATGAGCGGCTCAACCATAGCTACTCTTCGTGAAGTCGGTGGTATCGCCGGAGCTGTGACCAATGGCTCAGTCAATGATGTCTTTGTCACGGGCCTGGTGCAAGCCTCAGGCAATCACGGTGGACTGGTCGGATGGTTAGCAGGGACAGCACAACTCTCGCGTGGTTATATGAGCGGTGTGCTCTATAAAAATGCGGCTTCAGCAGAAGCTGATACCTCGATTGGCCGTTTGGTTGGTATTAAAGATGCCGGGGCTACTTTCGCTAATATTTTCTACTATGATCTCGCGATCGCTCAACGTTTGAGTAATAGCACGACTATTGCTCACAATGGTTTTGGCAGCCTTCGCACGAATGGCCAGCTTCGTAACCAGGCCGACTACCTCACCTTCAATTTCACCAACAACGTCAGTGTCTTTGACTGGGATATGCCAAACGCGGGTTTTAAACTGCCATTCCAATCAAGTGACTTCCTCTATGCTGTACAAGATTGGATGAGTCTCGCCAACTATGGCTTTAATCTTCCATTAACTTGGACTGATGATCCACTCAACGCGACCGTTGCACCTATTCTGGATAGTTTTGGCGGTGTGCTCGGTTCACTGACGCAAGATGAG
>JBIKNE010000088.1:0-7185 GCA_044358855.1 Bacteriovoracaceae bacterium
TTATTTGGCATGATTGAGCTACCGGTGGACCAATCGGCAGAAAGTTTTAATAGATCAACGGGAGCGGAAGTCCAATAAATTACATCTTCAGCAATTCTTGAAAGATGCACACCTAAATGTGCTGCTGCTTGCAAGAAATCAATAATGCAATCGCGCTCTCCAACCGAGTCGTAACTATTCACTGGAATATCAGCAAAACCTAGTTCATTCGCCACCATCTGAAGATCAATCGCGAGATGAGTACCAGCCAAGGCAGCAGAACCCAAGGGCATAACTGACAAGGCGTTCGTTCTCACTTGCTCAAACTTTTTTAGATCTCGAGTCAATGCCCAAGCGTGGCCTAACATGGCGTGACTCCAGCGAATCGGTTGGCCATTTTGCAAGTGAGTCATACCTGGAATCAAAACATGCTTGTTTTGTTCAGCTAAATTTATGATAGCCGCGAGCAACAACTTAATTTTATCCATCACCTCACTGGAGCTTTCTGCCACATTCAGTTTGAGAGTGGTAGCGATCAAATCATTGCGCGAGCGGCCGGCATGCATTTTCTTCCCAAGACCGTTGGTTTGATCATTCACAAAACGCTCAAGGTTCATGTGAATATCTTCGTCTTCTTCACGCCATTCGAATTGATGATTGCTCATCAAGACACTGGCTTCATCAAGGGCGGTCAGAATTTGGGAGAGTTCTGTCGTTTGTAAAACACCTACTTTTACAAGTGAACGCGCCCAAGCTTTTTGCACGGCAATCTCTTGTAGAAAGAGCTCTTGATCAGGTTTCACTCCATTAGTAAAACTCGCCAAGAGCTCACTTTTTGAAGGTTGCCGTGATGTAGTGAGGACAGACATTAGTTTAACTCTTTAGCTAAATGGTTCTTTTGATCACGCTGACCGGCTTTCCAAGGACCATAACATACAGTCTTTGAGTAACCTTGAGCATGTTTATTCATTTGGTAGCTATCAATTTCAAAACTCACGCCGGCCTCATCGTATAGAGCAAAAGGTGACTGACGTGCCACGACTCGCGCTTGTCCGCCTTCGAGCTTAAGTGTGATGTCACCGCTCAGTGTTTGAGCAGCTTCCACGAAAAATGCTTCAGCAGCAAAGCGAACAGATGAATGCCAGTGACCGTCGTATATCGCTGCACCGTAAGATTCTCCAATATGACGAGCAAGTGTTTGGAGTTCGCGATTCCAAGTGAGATGCTTTAAGTTTTTAGCAGCTAAATGCAAAAGCGTGCCACCTGGAGTTTCATAAACACCACGACTCTTGATGCCAATTGTTCTTTCTTCCACCAGATCAAGCACGCCTACGCCAGCAGCGCCGGCAATTTGGTTGAGTTGCGTAAGTAAGGCGGCCGATCCCATATTTTGACCATTAAGAGCTGTCGGCAATCCATTTTTAAAGCTGATCGCCACTGTCACTGCATCTTTAAGAATTTTATCGGGAGTTGCCACCCATTCGTAGACTGCCGCTGGATTATATTCTTTGGTGACATTTTCCAGAACACCACCTTCACAAGAACGGTGAAAGAGATTTACGTCAACGGAGAAGAGTTTTTCTTTGTTTTCGAAACTGATGCCTTTCGTTGCAAGATACTCAATCAGCTCTTTTCTACCGGTGAAGCTCCATTTCTTCCAAGGAGCGATCACTTCAATTTCTGGAACCAAATAGGCCCAAGATTTTTCAAAGCGAAGTTGGTCGTTGCCTTTACCAGTCGCTCCGTGAGCGATGGCATCGCAGCCTAATTTTTTTGCAAAGAAAGCAATTCTTTCAGCTATTAATGGACGGCCCAAGGCGGTGCCTAATAAGTAATCATCTTGATAAGTCGCGCCTGCTCTTACTGCCAGGAAGGCAAACTCACTGGCGAATTTGTCTTTAAGATCTTCAAAAATAAATTCGCTGGCACCTAATTTTTTCGCCCAGCCTTTAAGGAACTCACCATCGGGAGCATTTCCAAGATCAGAGCAGTAAGCGATGACCTCTGCGTTATAAGTTTCTTTAAGCCAAGGAATAATGGCTGATGTATCGAGGCCTCCAGAGAAGGCGAGTAATATTTTTTTGGCCATAACTTATCTCCTGTAAGTGTTATCCATGCGTGATGAATATTTATGCATAAAAAATGACTAAATCAAGCAAAAAGTGGCTTGACTATGAATTAAATATGAATAATTATGCAATCCTATGCATAAAAATCCAAGTTCGAAAATGAATGTGGCGGTTGTTGGAGGCTCTGGTTACTCAGGACTTGAGCTTCAACGTCTCCTAAATAAGCACCCACATGTTGCATCGGTAACGGCGTTTAATTCGCAAACAACCGCCAATATGAAAGTAAGTGATTACCAAGTCGTATTTCTGGCGACACCCGCTGAAGTTTCTATGGAACTAGTTCCTGCGATTTTAAAAGAGGGAAGTAAGGTGATTGATTTGAGCGGAGCTTTTCGTTTAAGTCAGGGTGATGTCTTAGAGAATTACAAAACTTGGTATGCAATGGATCATAAGGCGCAGAATTTTCTGCTAGAGGCCCATTATGGATTGGTGCCTTGGAATAATGCAAAAAAAGAAGTGAGCTTAATTGCTAATCCTGGCTGTTATGCGACCGCCGTGTTGATGGGATTGTTGCCGCTTTTATCTCTAGGTTTGATCGATGAGAAGAGTATTGTCATCGATGCTAAGTCGGGTGCTACTGGAGCAGGTAAGAAAGCTTCTGAGTCAATGCTGTTTTGCGAGGTGGAAGGAGAGTGTCTGCCTTATAAGATTGGTGAGCATCAGCATCTTCCCGAGATCCAGCAATATGCTCAAAGCTTAGGTGGCCAAGAAATTGATCCATTTTTTGCTACCAGCCTACTTAATACACGTCGTGGTATTATTGCTGGCATCTATGCCAACCTTAATCCCCAAAAAAATGCTCAAGATGTAGCAAATGCATTTAAAGAATTCTATGCGCACTATCCGCTGGTAGAAGTTGCAGAAGAAATTACTCGCGAGATGGTTTCACTTAAGGCAGTTGTAGGCACCGCTAAGACTCGCATCGCTTATAAGATAGTTGGTACAAAGATATATCTCTACAGCTCAATTGATAATCTTTTGAAAGGCGCTGCCTCTCAAGCAGTAGAAAACTTCAATTTGATGAATCAATTTCCTATTACGACTGGCCTTGATCACTTGGAGACAATGGTATGAAACTTGGACCTGGTATTGCTAAAACCCCACTTCCTAAAGGCTTCTTTGCTGGAGGCGTGAACTCGGGTGTGCGCAAATATCGACCTGATGTCGGTATCATATTGTCTGACACAGATATGGTGGCTGCTGGTGTATTTACTTTAAGTGAAGCCAAAGCTGCGCCTGTCTTGTGGTCGCAGAAATTAGTTCCTTCCAAATCAATCCGTGCCATTATTACTAATTCAGGTCAGGCGAATGCTGCTACAGGTGAAGAAGGCATTAGAAATAATTATGCGATGGTGAAGGCCTGTGCTGAAGTCGTAAAATGCCAGCCTGAGCAAGTGCTCGTGGCTTCGACTGGAATGATTGGCGTGCACTTAAATGTTGATTTGATTAACAAATCACTCCCTGAATTAGCTGCTCGTGTGACGAATACCGCTGAACATTTTGCCAATGCTATTCTGACGACTGATCTTGTGCCCAAGACTGCTTCTACCACTTTGACACTGTCGAGTGGTGAGATTTGTATTACAGGTATCGCTAAAGGCTCTGGCATGATTCACCCGAACATGGCGACTATGCTGGGGTATGTCCTAACAGATGCCATTATTGACCCGAAGAGCGCTCACACCTTTTTGAAAAAAGCGGTCGATGATTCTTTCAATATGGTGAGTGTTGATGGTGACACTTCGACCAATGACTGTGCTTTCCTTTTGGCCAACGGCGCGAGTGGTGTGGCCTTGTTGACTGAAGAGGATGTGATTCTTTTTCAAAATAAAGTCACGGAGATGTGTCAGTTGTTAGCTCAAACGATTGCTCGTGATGGTGAAGGCGCAACGAAGCTCATTGAGATTAATATGCACGGAGGAAGTGACCATATGTTGGCGCGTAAGGCGGCCCGTGGTCTAACTGTCAGCCCACTTTTTAAATGTGCCATTCATGGAGAAGATCCTAACTGGGGAAGAATTTTGGCGCGTCTTGGTGCTGAAGGAATTCCAGCAGCCGAACTCAATCAAATGACTTTGAAGTTACAGGGTGAAGAGATCTTTAAACAGGGAGCACCTCTGTTATTTGATCGCGATAAAGTCCGAGGTCTTTTGCGTACTGACACAGTACTAGTCGAAATCTTTTTTCCACAAATGACGGATGCACCGATGGTGAAGGCCTGGGGCTGCGATTTTTCTAAAAGATATGTCGATATCAACGCCGAGTATAACTAATGGAACCAATTGTAATTAAATTAGGTGGCGCGGCCATCAGTAATCCTCAATCAGTAAAAATTCTCGCTCAATCGGTGGCTTATTTAAAGTCGCAAGGTGAATCAGTGGTAGTCGTCCATGGCGGCGGCCCTATGATTAATCAAATGCTGAATGAGCGTGGAATCAAGTGGAGCTTCTTTGAAGGTCAACGCATCACTACTCCTGTGATGATGTCTGTGATTGTCGAGGCTCTCACTGAAGTCAATCATCTGATCTGCCAAGAACTCCTTAAGTGTGGTGTGGCCGTTCGTAGTATGCCTGGAAATGTATATCCATTATTTTTCTGCCATTCAGCTATTCCTGAGTTGGGTTTAGTGGGAAAAATTAATCATGTCGATTCACAACAGATTACATCAGCAATGGCCGATGGTTTAGTCCCCGTGGTCACGCCCGTTGGAATTGATCATAAAGGGAATAGTTACAACATCAATGCTGATTGGGGGGCTTCAAGTTTAGCTGCTAGCCTTTCAGCGCGTTCACTCATCTTTGCCACTGATCAGCGTGGAATCTTAGACTTTCAAGGTTTGCCCTATGACGGAATAACTTTAGCAGATCTTCGTATTTTGATGAAGAAAGGTGTTGTCTCGGGTGGGATGTTGGCAAAATGTCGCAGTATCGAACAAGCACTTCTAGACGGTGTCGGCCGTGTCTGTGTCACACATGCTTTAGAATTACTAAATTTGGTTGAAACAAAATCGGGTGGCACTGTCTGTGTTTCGATGAGCCGCCTAGATTACGCCCTTAAAATGAAAGAGAGCTCCTATGCCGCTTGCTCATAAGCGCCATTTTTTGGATGGTAAAGAAATCAATGCTGAAGGTTTGCAGTACCTGCTTAATCTTGCAGGCGAATTAAAAATTGAACGTGATCAAGGAATCTTTCGCGACACGCTTAAAGGTAAAACTTTAGCGCTCTTGTTTGATAAGCCATCGCTCAGGACACGTACCAGTTTTACTCTCGCAGCCACTGAGCTGGGTATGAGTGTACTCGAATCACCCGCTAATCTTCGAAAGCATGAGGAATTGGAAGATTTAGCAGGAGTCATGTCTCGCTATGTTCATGGCATCATGATCAGAACCTTCGGACATGAAGGGCTTGAGCGTTTTAGCTCACGTTCTAAAGTTCCTGTTATGAACGGTTTGACGGATGAACACCATCCTTGTCAGGCCCTGGCAGATATTTTAACGCTTAAACAGATTTACGGAAAAACGGAAGGCTTAATCCTAAGTTATGTCGGTGATGGCAATAATGTACTTCATTCACTCATGATCTTGGCGCCTCTCGCGGGAATTCATGTGCACTACTCGACACCTATGAATTATCGGCCAGATGCCTTACTGCTTGAGTGGTGCCAATCGCGAAAAGATGTGACTGGAAGCGTAAAAGAATTCTCATCTCCCGCTGATGCGGTGAAAGGATCTCATGGCATTTACACTGATGTGTGGACAAGCATGGGCTTTGATAGCGAGAATGAGGAAAGAGTAAAGGCGTTTGCTAATTTCCAAGTTAACAAAGAGCTCTACGGCCATGCGGGAGCAGATGCTGTGATTATGCACTGTATGCCTATGGTGAGAGGGCAAGAAATTACTTCGGAAATGGCAGATCATGATCGCTCAGTGATTTATCAGCAAGCGGAGAACCGTCTGCATGTGCAGAAAGCGTTACTCTGGGAGCTTATGAGGTAAGTTTAAATTATGACCAGTGCGGTGCTAGAAAGATTAAATGCTTTGCGAAAAATTCTAGAGTCGGGCAAAAACTCTACTCAAGAAGAAATCCGCGACATGCTGGAAGAGAAAGGGTTTGATGTGAATCAATCCACCATCTCGCGAGATCTGCGAAAAGTGGGAGCGATAAAAGCCACTGATTCTAAAGGTCGAACTGTCTATCGTCTCTCTCAGGTTGTCTCTGAAACAAATTTTGTTGCTCAATCATTGGGTGATTTGATTTTAAGTATAACTAACAATGATTCTTTGATTGTGATTCAAACCACTCCAGGCTCTGCCTCTCTTATCGCTCGCCACCTCGATATCAATCGTCCGGCCGCCATTCTCGGAACAATTGCCGGGGATGATACTATCTTTGTAGCTCCCTCTAAGGAGCAATCAATTAAGCAAACCATCAATGCTATCCGGGAATCTATTTAAGCAGCCGCTTGATTGGGTAGAGCAGTTGACCTAGGTAGCTCTCAGGATAATTTTTTTCTTCAATCCCATAAGCACTCGGCCATTCTTTCTTAGGTAAATACTGTGTGCCAAAAATTTTATCGATGACTGGAAAGTGAACAGCATAGTTCTTGTTATAAGCGATTGGTCGATCATGATGGTGCCAGTGGTGATAACGAGGTGTTGTAAAGATATGCTCAAGCCAGCCAAAGTTAAGTCCAAGATTGCTGTGAATCAGCACCGTTTGCATCGCCATCACAGAGAGATATCCCCAAAAGGCTTCACTTTTGAGCCCTACTAACAAAATTGAAAAATAAACAATAGTTCGAACTATCAAAATATCTACGAGATGCAGTCTTGAACCTGCTAACCAATCGAGAGTTTTTATCGAGTGATGAATTTTATGGAACTCCCATAATTTTGTTTCATGGAACGCTCGGTGTAACCAGTATTGAATGAAATCAGAAATAAAGAGGGCCATTAGAACTTGCAAGACGATAGGAAGACTTTGAACGTAAGGAGTCCAAGGAATAGTTCCCAGCCCATTAAACCAAATTTGAGCTGGTTTTTGAGTGAGAGCTGCCAAGAGTTGGATCCCGAGGTGG
>JBIKNE010000089.1:0-7180 GCA_044358855.1 Bacteriovoracaceae bacterium
CAAAAGAGTAAGGTTCTCGAGTTTCTCCGCAGAAAAACTGGCATTCACATCACCCGTATCTGAAACAGTGATACTTTCTAGTGTGGCTTCAACTCCGGCAGCAGCAGCAGAAATCATCACCAGTGGTGAGAGCGCTTTGATATCAGCAGCCGCTTGGAGGGTCGATATCTGTTGGCTAACGGCACGGTGTTTACGAGTGAGCGATGCTTCAACAAGTTCAGGCTGAGTAGCGATTAAGCGCTTCTCACGAGCGGTAAGACCCAAGGCGGGATTTCTTGCTGTGTTTGTGACTTTGGCATTTACCGCTTGTAGATCCATCGTCATAAAGACACGTTTTGTGACCAAAGCAACTAACAAGACGAGTGTCACCGCAGTCGCACGAACGGCCAGGAAGCTGAGCGTATGGAGAGGAAATTCTCCACGAGCGGCTTGGGCGTATTTACCGGTTAAAAGATTAATCAAGCGACCTTTCGCACGAAGCGAAAGCGCCATCATGTTAACGAGAGTAAAGCGACTGCGACTTTTAGCATTCAGATCTACTTTGTGGGTATCAACCCCCTCAAAGGATTCCAGCATGGTGCATTTCACGGCAAACTTTTCTGTGAGGAAGTTTGCCATATTTTTAATATTGCTGGTTCCACCACACAAGAAGACTTGCGAAATTTTCAGACCGTGAGAAACGCGGAAGCCTAATTCCCAGCGATGGAAGTCGTTCACAAGTGGTTTAAAGACTTGCTCCATTAAGCGGGCAAATTCTTTTTGATTATCATCCACTTCATTCATCTGACCAGAAGTCAAAACGAAAGCATTTTGATGTTTATAGATAACGGCTTCAGTGGGCTCGATTCCATAAGTGAGAGCAATCATTTCATCAATATGACGGCCACCGACGTAGCTAACATGAGTAGCAATCAATTTTGAATTGTAAAAGAAATAGGCCTTAGTCGCGCGATGTCCGACATCTAGTACACAGAATGGTCCGGCCATGCGATTGACGTAATAAAATGAATCCATCACGGAAGCTTCAGACGTAATCACTGAAGCTGGAGAAGACCAGTATTCCAGTTGAGCGTAGAAGGGAGCGAATTCATGATCACGCATCAAAGCCACGAGTGCGATTGATTGTGTGCGATTAACTTCGAGGCACCAAGCAAAGTGCGCTTCATTTAAACCAAAAGGGATATCTTCTTCCAATTGGAATGGAAGCATCATCTCGGCTTTCTTACGATTTTTTACTGGCAGTGTAAGGAAGCGAGTTGTGACTGATTCAGGTGGCACATGAATTACGATACGTGTATCAGGGCGAGCCGTGTCTTCAACAATACGCAAGATAATCTGGCGTGTGGTTTCTTCCACTGTTCCCCAGCTAGGATTTTCTTCCAGCATCTGGAGAATATTGTGCTCTCGCATCTCGACGTGAACAGCTTTACGCTTGTCCAAAATAGTGGAGATGTGTTTGATCGAGTAGGAACCGGCGTCAATGGCTAATACATGCATGGAATTATTGTAACAAAGCGACTGTACGTGTTGAAAGATATTTCCGCTTAATTCACTTGTAGTTCGATAATACGCGGATCAAGAAGTTGAGTAGATTGGTTGGCGCCTCCGGCCTGTCCGCCTTGCTGACCGCCTTGTTGGCCTGCTGTTTGACCGGCAGTTTGACCGCCTTGCTGTCCGGCTTGTTGTCCGGCTTGTTGTCCTGCTTGCTGACCGCCCTGCTGTCCACCTTGGGTATTAGTAGGTTGCACTGGCATTGAAACCGTCGCAACGAGAGTTGTTTTGGAGCGATTCAAGGTGCCTTCAGAGAGAATGCGAAAGAGTGTAGGGGCAGCACCAAATTGAATTCCTTGTGCTTTGTATTTATTAAACTGCTCATCAAACGCAGGTTCACTTAGAATATTGCCGATCTCAACGATGTAGCGTTTGAAGTCATCAAGAGTATTAAAAAATTGCGGCTCTTCCGGATTGTCACGCCAAGTAAAAAACTCTTTGACCTCATCAAGATTGATAGTGGGGATCAGAAGTCTCAGCATATTTTCAGTAATTTTGTTGAGATCAATCATGACCACCGGAAAAACATCGAATTCATTTTTCATCAAATCAACAATGGCATCATCCCAGCCGGGAATAAGATAAATTTCACTGAAAGAAGAAAGAGGGCCATGCTTTGGTGTGATCTTGGCCTCTTGAAAAAGCTGTTCTGAATTATCCATCAGCATATCAATTGCTGTCGAGTTCTGACGTCGTGGGTTTCTATCTGAAATATAGAATTTTAAATTGGCCACCAGCTGCTGAGGATCAACACTGCCGAAGCGATCTCTAAAACTTTCTTCCTCTTCACCTTTTTCACGTATGCGTAAAATAAGATGATTCACTAACTGTTGCTCCATGCTGAAGTTGGCGTCTTGGTCATTTCCGCCGCCGCCCGCACCACCATCTTCTCCGTCTTCGCCACCACCGCCGCCACCCTGGGCACCACCTAAGCTGCCACCTGTTGTTTGGTTTTTGAGACTCGAGAGACGAATCATATTGAGATTCAGTTTATTAGAAATATTTTGCACGCTGATCTTCATCTCACCTTCAAGCAGAGACTCTTTTTGAAACTCGTCAATAGCAGCTTTGACTTGAGCACCTACATTAGGCAATTGAGGAATAGGGTAAACGAAAGGAATTTCCCAGATTTGATTAATCATTTGAATCGATACGCTATTGCGGGCCGACTCGTTCTTACTCCAAATATTGTAGGCCTCTTTGTAGAGCTTTAAGCGAGTCATTGCCAATTCGATACCTGATTCGGCTAGTAAACGTGACTGACTCTTATCCAACATATTTGTGGTTTTAATACGCGAGAGTTTACTTTCAAAAGTAAATTCTCCCCATAACGCCATCAGCACTAAGAGGGCTGTCATGACCATAATGAGTGCGACACCCGATTCATTTTTATGAGGATATTTCATTGATCATCCTCATCTTCGCCACCTTGAGTTCCTCCAGGTGTACCACCATTTACCCCACCAAGGGTTCCACCTTGAGCTCCGCCTTGCGCACCTGCATTTACATTAGGGATTGGATCTTGCGGCACAACCGATGGCCAATAAGGACGCAACCAGCGAATCGTTTCTCTCTCATTTCCATTAGTATCTTTCCACTTAAGGGAGATCTGCACTCCGCGCAACAGTGATTCACCATCTACCACAGATAAAATATTATTTTCCCATTTACGAGTAGAGGGACTCCAGAAGGCAAATTCGAGAGATTCAACATTCTCTAAGAGAGTAGACGAGCGTGTGTTTTCAAAGGCAAGTTCTTCTTTCGCCCATGGATCATCGGAAAAAGTTTGTCTCAAAAGCGCTTTGGTCGTTCTTTCTTCGCCAGCACCATCTGCTTCAATGGTGATGTCGTCGAGATAGTAGCGCACCCACATAAAATGAGACTGTCGCTGGTCTTCGAGTTTGCGCCGATTAGATGTTGTCAGAAAAACTAAATCAGACTTTTCACGCAATAGGAAACGTGGGATGGGGAGACCTTCCTGACTAGGACCTCTGAAGCGTGGATGATTATCATAGAGATAACTTACTTCCTCAATGCCAGGATTATTTTGTGGATCGAGATTCCCTTGGAACTTACGAGTGTAGTAGAGCGGAGACCAGATTTGAGAGAAGTCCCATTCCATCCGTGCCATCGCCGTTTCAATTTGTAAATTGTCGCGATCGGATTGAACGGTACGGTCTTTAGTGTTTTGTGAATTATCTATAATGGCGACGACACCCAACATGACAAAGGACAACAGCACGATCGAAATCATGATCTCGAGAAGCGTGAGACCAGCTTCAGAGCGCAAGATTGAGTTGGATCGGTTCATCATGATTGGTCACCCAACGTGAGAGGGTGTAAGAGTAATTAGTTTCTTTGTTTGTGACGGTCAGGCGCAATTGCCAAATTACGCGTTCAATATTTTCCTTTAATTTATCAAAGACCATAGTTTCAAGGGACTGATTTCTTTGGGCATTATTATCTTCGTTGTAATACTTATTATCTTCACCGGCGGCACCTTCTTTGGCGTTAGCGGCAAAGATTTTTCCAAAGTCCGGAACCTTGAGTTTCTTCCACTCAATCGTCCAGCTGTAATTTGCATATTCTTTTTCTTCAAATGTTTTAGTTTCTTTAAGATCAATCATGGCGTTCGTAAATTTGGGAGGATTGATCATGATCTCATTCACTTTCTGCTCACAAAGCATGTGGAGCTTAAGTTGTTCTTCGCTAATCGCTGAGTCTGAGATGTTGTAGCCTTGGGAAACTAGAAAGGCGCTGATAAACACCGCAAACATAGTAAGCGCAATCATGACTTCTAAGAGTGAGAAGCCCTGGTTTTTTTGCGGGCCTTGGGGAGACATCATTTATCCAGCCACGTTTTGACGATTTCCTCCATCTTAGTCTCTCGGAAATTGTCGGCTTTCGCAATCTCACCTTCTTGGGTGGGGGCAGGATAGTATGAGGCGCGCGTTTTATCCTGAAAGGGTTCAATTTCAAGCACCGCTAGCTCGTCTTGAGTGCCAAAAAAGAGCAAGGCCCCATCACGCTCGCCGGTAGGGTAAAAATAAATGGCAGCTCTTTGATCGCGAATAAGTTTTTTTTGAAACTGCGAGGCGACTCCCATTAACTCGACTTCTGGTGAGAACTCCCGAGTTATCTCTTCAAATTCTTCGACAGTGGTAAATTGACCATCTAACTGGCCCATCTTTTTTTTCTCTTTCTCAGCTTCTTCTAAATCCAGTTTTTCTGGATCCATAAGCGTTGGGAGCACCAGGTTTTCACTTGGACCATATTCGACCGTATACTCTACCGGACTTTTATCCATATCGACGCGCAAGCGCACCACTGTGTTACGAAGAATTGCTTCTTGGGATGAAAAGCGTACAGCGCGATCAAGATCGTCTACCGCTGATTGAAGGTCTTGATGACGGCGAGAATCTTCGGATGAGGGGATGGCCAAAAAAATAAGGGCCGCTAAAAATAGCGCGACCAAGATTTCTATCAAAGAGAAACCTTGGTCGTTTGAGTGTTTAGAGATCTTTTGAGTTGATATCTGCATCAAAATCTTCGCCGCCTTCAGCATTATCTGCACCTAGTGAGATAATGGTAAAAGCTTTGCCGTCAGACTCATAGATATATTCTGCATCCCATGGATCGGTTGGAATTTTACCGCCATCAATATAGCCAGATGGTGAATACTTCTTACATTCACGGCCGCCGCCTTCAGGTTTAGTGATGAGGGCATCAAAACCTTGATCAGTAGTAGGGAAGAAGCCGCAATCGCGACGGAATTCTTTCAAACGATCGCCTAAGCTTTTGATTTGGATTTTAGTGGTTTGAACTTTACCTTCTTGAAGGTTTTCAAAAACTTTACCGGCAACAAATGTACCAGCAAGGCCCAAGAGAGTTAGGGCAATCAAAATCTCTAGAATACTCATACCAGCTTGATTATTTCTCACAACATTCTCCTTATTCTGAGACTGAAAAATTAGCGGACGCTGTTGAGGCTCATCATCGGAACAACAACGGCAAATACGATGAACGCCACTCCTAAACCCAGCATAATCATCATGATGGGTTCTAGGACTGAGGTCAATCCACCGATTTTGGATTCTACCTGGTCCTCGTAGTTTTCTGAAACGATTTTAAGCATAGGTTCAAGTTCACCTGACTTTTCTCCTAGGCGAATCATGTGGGTTACGAGAGCTGGAAAATGACCGGATGCAATCAGTGGACCAGTCAGCGTAGCACCCTCTGAGACGGAGATACGGGCCTTTTCAATGGCGTCTTTCATATGAACGTTGGGGACAAGATTTTTAACAATCGTCATCGCTGTAAGGATTGGAACACCAGAGTTAAGCAGTGTGGCAAGGGTGCTGCAAAAGCGACTAACGTTGATCATTTTTATCAACAGTCCGACGATAGGAAGTTTGAGTTGCAGTGCATGCCATTGGGCTTCGCCTTTTGGCGTTGCAATATAACGCTTCACTAAGTACCAAGTTCCAATCATCGCCATAATCACTGCCCACCAGTAATTCTGCATAAAATCAGAAATCCAAATGGTGATTTTGGTTTGTAGCGGTAGTTCTTTTTTCATGGAAACGAAAATCTTGGCAATTTTCGGAATAACGAAAATAAAAATTACGTTCATCATCAGAAAACCAAAAAAGCCCATAATAACCGGATAGGTCATGGCACCTTTGATTTTGTTTCTTAACTTCATTTGGCCTTCAGTAAAATCCGCCAAACGCAGAAGCACGATCTCCAATGTTCCCGAAGCTTCACCGGCACTCACCATGTTGGCGTAGACGCTGGTAAAAATTTTAGGATGTCCTCCGAGTGCATCAGCGAGTGAAGCACCTTCATTTACCTTTTGGCGTACTTCCGACATCACAATTCGTAGCGTTTCATTATCAACTTGTTCAACCAGTGCGGAGAGGGCCTCAGCAACCGGAATCTTAGCTTTAATCAAAGTGGCAAACTGACGGGTCATGAGGGCCAGATCTTCTACCGTCACACGGCCTTGAAAACGCGCCATCATTGAGCCGCCACCACCAGCGGCTTGTGAGCGTTGCTCACGAATATCAACCAGCATCACACCTGAGGAGCGAATCTTTTGTTTAGCGGAGATGATCGAGTCAATGTTGAGAGTGCCTTTGACTTCCTTGCCGGTGCGATCGAGGCCCTTGTAATTATAAATGGGCATCTTACTCAGTCTCCTCTGAGTTAATCGCTCTTAAGATTTCTTCTACCGAAGTTGTGCCTTCGAAAACTTTATCTAGCGCATCTTGGCGCAAAGTTCGCATGCCAGATTTAACTGCGGCCCGTTTGATTGTTGCTGCATCAGTTTTTTGAATAATGAGCGCGCGGATTTCATCATTCACGAGTAACAATTCCGAAACGACGGTTCGTCCGGCATAACCTGAGCCATGACATTTCGGACAGCCTACCGCTTTGTAAATAGTGGCATCGCGCGGAGTTTTGTCTAATTCGAGAGCGACTTTTTCATATTCACCTAACACGGCTGGCTGCTTACAGCTCGAGCAAAGTGTACGAACCAGTCGTTGCGCCAGGATTCCCACCAAAGAAGAAGAGATCAAGAAGGGTTGAACACCCATATCAATCAAACGAGTAGGAGCAGACGAGG
>JBIKNE010000090.1:0-7159 GCA_044358855.1 Bacteriovoracaceae bacterium
CAAAAGAGACTCACGCTTCTCGTGGTATGCCACTTGATAAGCGCTATAGCCGTCTTTTTCTTTGGTTTTAACTTGGGAAATGACGTTTGGAATGAGTTTTACAACTGTAACTGGAACATGGTTCCCGTTAGCGTCGAAAATTCGCGTCATGCCTGCCTTGATTCCATAAATGGCAGGCAGACTAACTTTAGTCTCTGACATCGGACCTCCACAGCATCACCCCGTCACAGGGATGCATTCATGGTTAATAAAAAATGTATAAATCGAATTAAAGTTCGAGATTTATACTAGTACTTAATTTCTACGTCAACGCCGGCAGAGAGATCGAGCTTCATGAGGCTGTCTACGGTCTGCTGAGTTGGCTCGATGATGTCAACGAGGCGCTTGTGTGTGCGCATCTCAAATTGTTCACGAGACTTTTTATCAATGTGCGGAGAACGCAATACTGTGTACTTGTTGATCTCTGTAGGAAGAGGAATCGGGCCAGCAACACGTGCCCCTGTATTTTTAGCTGTTTGCACGATTTCCTGGACTGATGCGTCAAGGATGTTGTAATCATAAGCGCGCAGCTTAATTCTTAGCTTATTGGTCTTCATGCTAGCTCCCAAATTTGTGTCTCGGAAAAGTAAAGGAAGCATGGGCCTTTGTAAAGCCCTCTTCCGTGTATTTTTTATTGAGGCCTTCCCGGCCTATATTTCAGATGAAAATTCCCCGTTTCTGGAGAACTTCCTTGGCCTGCTGCGGCGCCAGCCTCTCGTAACGTCTAAAAGACATGGTGAAACTAGCTCTGCCCTGAGTCTTCGAACGCAGCTGAGTACTATAACCAAACATCTCGGATAATGGGACTTCAGCTTTAAGAACATCTTTGGCAGCTTTCGGTTCAATACCTAAAATTTGTCCGCGCTTTGCGTTTACATCAGCAATCACATCACCAGCAAAATCAGACGGCGTTGTTACTTCAAGGGCCATCAATGGCTCCATCAAAACAAGACCTGCTTTTTGACAAGCTTCCTTGAAAGCTTGTGAAGCAGCAATGACATAAGCCACTTCGCTTGAATCAACTTCACTGAAACGAACTTCTTCCACAATAGCTTTAATTCCGATGAAAGGATATCCAGCGAGAGCTCCACCAGGAACGGAATCCAAAATACCGCGCTCGACTGCTTGATAAAATTCCGCAGGAGTTCCACGTTCTTTCTTTGTAAATTCTACTTTGACTTCAGCTGCGCCTTCGAGTGGTTCAACTTTCACGCGGCAATGACCAAATTGATTTTTACCTTGGATCTCACGATTCACAGATTGCTCACCGTGAGCAGTACCAGTGACTGATTCGCGGTAAGACACTTGTGGTGAACCAACGTTCACTCCCACTTTGAATTCACGCGCAAGTCGATCGCAAATAATTTCTAAATGCAACTCACCCATTCCGAAAATGAGAAGCTGGCCTGTTTCTTTATTATTTCTGAATGAAAAACTTGGATCTTCAATTTTAAGATACTCAAGAGTTGTCTGTAATTTTTCTTCGTCGGCGGTTGTTTTTGGTTCAATCGCCACAGAGATAACTGTCTCTGGGAATTCCATCAAATCAAAAATGACAGGCTTGTGATCAGCACAAAGTGTCTGACCAGTTGTCGTATATTTTAAACCAGAGATAGCGACAATATCTCCGGCACCGGCTTCTTCAATTTCTGTGCGTTTGTTGGCATGCATTTGCAGAAGTTTATTTATACGTTCTTTTTTCTTTTCGAGTGGATTCAATACTTGTGTGCCGACTTTCAAAGTGCCCGAGTAAATGCGCACGTAAGTGATTCGACCGACGAAAGGATCTGAGGCAATTTTGAATGCGAGGCCACTGAATAACTCTTCATCATCAGGTTTACGCTCAACCATCTCTTCAAAGTTTTTGGCATCGTGGGCTTTGGTCGCACCTTTATCGAGTGGTGACGGAAGATATTTTACGACAGCGTCCAAGAGCGGCTGAACGCCTTTATTTTTAAAAGCAGAACCACACAGCACAGGAATAAATCCGTGCTTGATAGTTGCTTTGCGAACAGCTGACTCAACATCTACGACTGAAATTTCTTCGCCGTTCAAATAGCGATCGGCCAAGTTATCGTCAAAATCAGCGAGGTGTTCGAGGAGCTCATCGCGATAAAGTTTGGCTTCATCTGATTCGTCTTTGGTGAGATCGCGAGTGGTAAACTTCTCACCCAGGCTGCCCTCGCCCCATTCCATGGCTTTCATGGTGATGAGATCAATCATGCCTTTGAAATTTTCTTCGGCACCAATTGGCATCTGAAGAGCGGCAGCTTTTTTGCCGAGCTTTTCACGAATTTCGGAAATAACACTTAAGAAATCTGCCCCAGTGCGATCCATCTTATTAACAAAAGCGATACGAGGGACATTGTATTTGTCACCTTGCGACCAAACCGTTTCCGACTGAGGTTCTACTCCACCAACAGCACAAAATACTCCAACAGCGCCATCAAGAACGCGCAGAGAGCGCTCCACTTCAATGGTGAAATCAACATGTCCGGGAGTATCGATGATATTGATGACATGGTTATTCCAAGAACAGGTCGTAGCTGCAGCAGTAATAGTAATACCGCGCTCCTGTTCTTGGATCATCCAATCCATAGTGGCAGTCCCTTCGTGGACTTCACCAATTTTATAATTTTTTCCAGTGTAGTAGAGGATTCGCTCGCTGGTGGTGGTTTTACCGGCATCAATGTGGGCCATGATGCCAATATTGCGAATCTTATCAATTTGGTGTGATTTCATGTCGATCAGCTCAATTTAAAATAAAAAGGGCCCAAAAAGGGCCCTTTGTAATCTAAACCAATTTTGAAACGATTACCACTTCAAGTGAGCGAAAGCCTTGTTAGCTTCTGCCATCTTGTAGACGTCTTCACGCTTCTTAACTGCGCCGCCACGGTTGTTAGCAGCGTCCAAGATTTCGTCAGCAAGTTTCGTAGTCATGTCTTTGCCTGCGCGTGAACGTGAGTACTCGCGAAGCCAACGAATGGCCAATGACTGCTTACGGTTCGGACGAACTTCTATTGGCACTTGATATGTAGCACCGCCGATACGACGAGACTTAACTTCAACTGCTGGCTTCACATTGTTCATGGCTTTCTTGAAGACTTTAAGGCCTTCTTCGCCAGACTTTTGCTCAACGATTGAAAGAGCACCGTAGAAGATTGCTTCTGCGGTAGACTTCTTACCATCGTACATCATGCAATTGATGAACTTAGTAATGAGAGTATCTCCGAACTTTGGGTCAGGAAGTACTTCACGGGTTTCTGCTTTATGCTTACGGCTCATTTTCTACTCCAAATCTCTTATTTCTTAGGTTTCTTCGCGCCATAGAGTGAACGACGCTTGCGGCGTTTTTCTACTCCAGAAGCATCCAAAGCACCACGTACTGTATGGTAACGAACACCCGGAAGATCTTTTACACGACCGCCACGGATAAGAACGATACTGTGCTCTTGTAGGTTGTGACCTTCACCACCGATGTACGAAATAACTTCGTAACCTGAAGTGAGTTTCACTTTACATACTTTACGCAAAGCTGAGTTTGGTTTCTTAGGTGTAGTTGTATATACGCGAGTACATACACCACGACGCTGAGGACAGTTTTCCAAAGCCGGAGCTTTAGTTCTGTACTGGGTTTGTGTTCTGCCCTGACGGACAAGTTGGTTAATTGTTGGCATTGCAACCTACTCCTTACTACTTTCTTTCAAAGAGACCTGGGGTTCTAACATGGCCCCCAGGCCTCTTTCAAGACGTTTATTTATAGACTCATCATGAAAGGATTTTCTTCCTTCACGACTTCCGCTTGGAAGCCAGCGTAACGCGGCAAGCCGGTTCCTGCTGGAATCAAACGACCCATCAGTACGTTTTCTTTGAGACCCAGCAACGTATCCTTCTTCCCTTCCAATGTGGCCTGGGTAAGGACTTTGGTTGTCTCTTGGAATGACGCAGCTGACAAGAAACTTTCTGTGGTCAGAGACGCTTTCGTAATACCCAACAAGAGAGCCTTAGACTCTGCTGGCTGGAGACTCTGGGCGATGAGGCGTTCATTTTCTTCGGCCAACTCTGCCTTAGTCACTGAATCACCTTGAACAAAGATCGAATCACCCGGGTCGGTAATTTCCACTTTCTTCAACATCTGGCTCACGATTACTTCAATGTGCTTGTCATCGATCTTCACACCTTGGAGACGGTAAACCTCTTGGATTTCGTCAACGATGTAACGAGCAACGGCTTTATCACCTAGAACACGAAGAATGTCGTGTGGGTTGGTTGGGCCATCCATAATCTGGTCACCTGGACGAACGTAGTCACCTTCGTTAACTACGACGTAGCGACCTTTAGGAATGGTGTACACAACTGACTCACCGCCATCTTCTGGCTTAACAATGATCTTACGTGAACCGCGAACTTCTGGACCGTATTCAACAGTACCAGCGATGTCTGCGATCTGAGAGCTGTTACCCGGCTTACGGGCTTCAAACAACTCAGCAACACGTGGAAGACCACCGGTAATATCTTTTGTCTTGGTCGATTCACGCTGAACCTTCGCAATAACGATACCACCGTCGATCTTGTCACCTGGGTTAACAACCACGTTCGCTCCGACCGGAAGGCCGTAAGAAGCGATACGCTTAGTTCCTGGGATCATGATCGGGTTACCTGCATCATCACAAAGGATGATACGAGGTTGCTTAGAAATATCTTCTTTCGCTTTCGCTTCAACAACAACTCGGTGAGAGAGACCCGTTACTGAGTCGACGTTCTCAACAAAAGTTGCGCCAAGAACGAGATCTTCGTACTTAACTGTACCAGCCACGTCACAGATGATCGGCATCGCGAACGGATCCCATTCGAGAATCTTATCACCAACGTTGATCGCTTGACCGTCTTTGAAGAAGATCGAAGCACCGTAAACAGCTGGGTAACGTTCTTTTTCAACACCAGCGGCCGTCTTAATAACGATCTCACCAGTCTTGTTCATAATGATGCTGAGACCGTCGGCACGAGCGAACACTTTTACGTTATCAAAGTGGACGACACCAGCTGTCTTAGCTTCAGTTTTGTTAACTTGAGCACCTGCAGTTGCAGTACCACCGATGTGGAAGGTACGCATGGTGAGCTGAGTTCCTGGTTCACCGATCGACTGAGCAGCAATGATACCGACCGCTTCACCGTCAGATACCAACTTACCGCGCGAAAGATCGCGACCGAAACACAGAGCACAGTAACCGTACTTCTCTTTACAGGTGAGAACTGAACGAACTTTGATTTGGTCAACTTCTTGATCCATCAACAATTGAACGTCTTTCTCAACGAAGAGGTGGTTTTTCTTAAAGATAGCAGCGCCGTCTTTACCTTTCACATCATCCAAAGCTACGCGACCCAGAACTCGGTGAGCAACGTGCTCAACGATTTCACCGGCTTCAATGCGTGAAGTTTGCATAATGCCGTCATCAGTTCCGCAGTCAACAGAACGGATGATACCGTCTTGAGCTACGTCGACGAGACGACGAGTGAGGTAACCAGAGTTAGCTGTTTTCAGAGCTGTATCGGCGAGACCCTTACGAGCACCGTGCGAAGAAGCGAAGTACTGAAGAACAGTCAAACCTTCACGGAAGTTAGAAGTAATCGGAGTTTCGATAATTTCGCCAGACGGCTTCGCCATCAAACCACGCATACCGGCCAACTGACGAATCTGAACGTTCGAACCTCGAGCACCAGAATCAGCCATCATAAAGATAGCATTGAATGATGGAGCTTTAGTTTTCTCTTTGCCGTTTTCAGAAACGAATTCTTGCTTAGAGAGACCTTCGATCAACACTTTAGAGAGTTTCTCGTTAGTCTGGGCCCAAACGTCGACGATTTTGTTGTAACGTTCGCCGTTAGTAATTGAACCTTCGTTATATTCGTTAGTGATCTTCTCAACTTCGCCCTGAGCAGTCGCGATGATTGAGGTTTTTTCTTTCGGGATCACCATGTCTTTAACGTTGATTGAGATACCGGCTTTTGTTGCGTACTCGTAACCCATCTTCATGATCGAGTCAGCGAGGAGAACTGTGTCTTTCTCTGTACCCTTTCTGTAAGCCTTGTCGATCAACAACGCGAGTTCCTTCTTATTAAGGATCTTGTTGATGTCCGAATAATCAAGACACTTAGGAATGATGTTGTAAACGAAAGTACGACCCACAGTAGTTTCAATCAACTTGCCATCAACTCGAATAGTGATAGGCGCTTGAAGGTGAAGATTTCCTGTGTGGTACGCGAACTGAGCTTCTTCTTTCGAAGAGAACACTTTTCCGTGACCGCGAGCAAACGGACGAATACGAGTCATGTAGTACATTCCCAAGACGATATCTTGAGAAGGAACGATGATCGGAGTTCCGTCTTTTGGTGAAAGGATGTTGTTAGTCGACATTACCAAAACGCGAGCTTCAATCTGAGCTTCGAGTGAAAGTGGAACGTGAACTGCCATCTGGTCACCGTCAAAGTCGGCGTTGAAAGCAGTACAGACCAATGGGTGAAGCTGGATGGCCTTACCTTCGATCAACACTGGTTCGAACGCTTGGATACCCAAACGGTGAAGAGTTGGAGCACGGTTTAGAAGAACTGGATGCTCTTGGACAACTTCTTCCAAGATGTCCCAAACTTCCTGGCGCTGCTGATCAACCATCTTCTTAGCAACTTTGATCGTAGTACAGTGACCTTTCTCGATCAATTTGTTGTAGATGAACGGCTTGAAAAGTTCCAATGCCATAAGCTTTGGAAGACCACATTGATGAAGTTTCAAGTTTGGACCAACCACGATAACCGAACGACCTGAATAGTCGACACGCTTACCAAGAAGGTTTTGACGGAAACGACCTTGCTTACCTTTCAACATATCTGAAAGTGAACGCAATGGACGCTTATTAGCGCCAGTGAAGACTTTACCGCGGCGACCGTTATCAAAGAGAGCATCAACCGCTTCTTGAAGCATACGCTTTTCGTTACGGATAATGATTTCTGGCGCGTTCAATTCCTTGAGGCGCTTCAAACGGTTGTTACGGTTGATCACACGACGGTAAAGGTCGTTCAAGTCTGAAGTAGCGAAACGGCCAGCTTCCAATGGAACCAACGGACG
>JBIKNE010000361.1:0-3258 GCA_044358855.1 Bacteriovoracaceae bacterium
CGTACGCACACCGGTTGAAGGTGTTTTAAAATCAAAACTAATAAAGTCACTGGCCTTAAAAGCTTCTTCCACAATACGAGAGCCGGCCGCTTCAAGATTGATCCAATAGCCTTTAAGTTTTAAATCAATGATAAGCGCCATTAAACCAGGAACGTGTTGCGGATGAAGCGGATCACCGCCAGTGATCGAAACTCTGCGCAAAGGCCAGCGGCCTTCGTGAGCGAGCTCATCAACTTTCTTCACAACTTCAGCAAGCTCAAGACCTTTACTCGCATCAAAATCCCATGTCTCTTTGGAATCGCAATTCACACACCCGATTGCACACCCTTGAAAGCGCACAAACACCTGTGGAGAGCCCAACTGGACGCCCTCGCCTTCGGTCGCACGGTAAATGGTATTGATTAAGAGTGTGGTCATGGGGAGATACATAGCATTAAAGAGCTAAGTGGGGAAACCTTTGACTTGAGGACGCATGAAAAGATTACTAAGCTCTTAGAATGGGCCAAAACTTTGATTTAACAGCACTTTATCAGGATATTCGCGAGCGAGCGGCCCGTGGAGAAAGGGCACTTTTTAAGCTCACCCCTGAACTCTTCGCCCCCCTCAAGGCCGCCCTTAACGAAAGCTCTCAGAGAGGACGTGCTTTATTCATCCTTGCCCATGCCTCACATTCTGAGCGTGAACTGGAAGAAACCTTAATTAAAATTGAAACTAAAACACTTACAAGTGAAGAGGCCGTGTGGCTCCTGAACTGCTATCGCAAACATATTATTCATGCGCGCTTTAAAGATGGTGATCGTCTGACTCATGAGTTTATAGAAAAAATCAGAGAGTGGCTTTTTCATGATGATAAAGCCGTGGTGGAATGGGTTTTGCGCACAATTGACGAGTGCAGTTCGCAAGGAATTGTGTTTCGCCCAGAATTGGCTAAAATAAAACCAAGTATCTGGAGTTTGTGGCGAGCGGAAAGTCGTACAATTCTGGAACTGATTACTTACCTCGAAAGAAAGTGGTCACCTTGAAAGGTATCGACGAAGAATTAGTCAAAGCCCAGCTCAAGCGAGCGCAAAATATGGCCGGTCTGCCATTGTGGGAGCTCAATTCTCAAGAGGATATTAAAGTCTATTTTCGCGTCGACGAAAAAATCTCACCGGCCAAATTTAAATCTGACCCACTGGTACCTGGTGGCTACCTTGCCAACTCTCTTACTCTGCGCGCCATGAAGCCGCTGCTCTTTGTTGCGGGCCAGGATTTGGACGAATTGGCCGATATTCAGCACTGTGCCTGTGGCGAAGAATGGGATCTGCAGTTTTGGAAATTCTGTCCTTTTTGCGCACGCATGGCCTGACTTGCCGATCCGTCTCTAACGTCTCACAATTAAGTTATGTTACTGACGCAAAAGTTCCATTCTCTGAATGAAATTGATCCGGAATTTATTCCGGCGATCGAACAATTGATGCATGAGCATTGTGTGGATTTTGCTGCTTGGAAAACGCTGGAAAAAGAAACCCCTGCGGATGAAACTTTTAATTACTGGTTATTTTTTGGCCCGACACAAAACTCTCCTGTAGGGATCGCTCAAGTTGCCTTCAAGAAGTTGAATACCGACCAGTATCTACCCTGGTGGAAGAAAATCTCTGGCGTGTTCGATAAGAACTTGTCCAAATGGAAACTCGCGCGCTGGCAACTCTGTGATGGCGCTGATGGCAGTGCTTTATTTGATCAACGCTTTGCCCGTACCGGTAAAGAAAAACTTAACGAACTATTTAAAGAGCTAGAGGCCCGTGATGACGTCATGGCCATGAGTATCACCACTCCTCACGCGATAAGTCCCTATCGACCTCAATGGCTTGAGATTCCTCATGAGAATAAGGCGCAATGGTTGGCACTCGTTCCGCTCGAGCGCAAAAGTCGTGATTATCAATACTATCTCTCGGCCCTTCCAGCAGAAGATGGCAAAACAATTCGAGATTCGTGGAAGAAATTGCATAAAGACAGCCAAGTTATCATCGGCGATTTCCCTACTATTGAATCTCGTAGCGAGCTTTATCAATCTTGTTCGGAAACCGATAAAGCTGCGCTGGAAAAGTTTAAAGGTGGACTGCTGACATTCCAAAAAGGGAATCAACTTCTTGGCGTGATTCATTATCAAGAGGGCCAACAAGGAACATTCTTTATTGAGCCGATGCCGTTTGAAGCGCAAGGTGAAGAGATCGTCGGTGACAATCTTTATGTCCAATACGGTATTTTGAAGGCCCACGAAATCTCACAGGTCAGAAAAATTATTGTCTGCCGCCAAGGACGACCTTTGCGTTTAGAAAACAATGGCGAAGCACAATTTTTCCGTCAGCAAGGCTTTCTCACCAAAGATGTTTACGACATCGGTTGGTCACGATCTGACTACATCAAATGAATAACGCTGCCTTCGTTGCCTTGGTGGTACATCGGTTTTACGACAAAGCACGAACCGATATTCTGATTGGCTATCACTTCGCTCGCATTGCTGATTTTGCCACTCACATGCCTCGAATCGTGGCTTTTTGGGAAACACAGCTTCTCGGTATCACTCACAAATTTGATCCACCTTTGGATGTTATTAAAGCACACATGCCTTTGCGGATTCATCGAGGTGAAGTCGGAAGATGGATGAAACTGTTTCGTGAAACATTGAATGAAGTGCAAATACCTGATGAATTAAAAACAGACTGGGAGCAAAAACTTACTCAGTTTGAGCAGGTGTTTTTGCGGCATCCGCTTTTATTTGTTTCTTCGGATTGAAACTTTTGACCTTAAAGTACTTACTTACCCAGCGCTCTAACTCAGGCTCACCATCCACATCATCAAATAACCAGTTATGGGTGGTGTAACCGTAAATTTTTTGAGCTGATGCCTCGGCCTGAGCTGCCGATTCAAATTCAACGGCGATAAAACCCAAACCACGTGTTTTAAGTGTGTGTGCAGATAGGCAACCTTCGCCGTAATTTGTGCAAGGAACAGCATCATTAATCGAACGGGCCAGGACGATTTCAATTTTATCTGGCCCTTCATGAGGTGCCATTTCGAACATTTGTTCTTTCTTGTAGATAACTTCTTTCTTACTACAACTTAGCAGCAGAAGACCTAAGCATAACTTTGCCAATAGCACTGAAGTTGATAGACTCATATTGAAAGTTTAGACCTCTCCAACTTAAAAGGAAAGTCTATGTGGCATCCTCATCCTCGCACTCCCTTACGTTGGGGTACAGAAAATCGCTCTTG
>JBIKNE010000286.1:0-3876 GCA_044358855.1 Bacteriovoracaceae bacterium
CATTCACCCAATGATAGAAAATTGATTGGAGAAGTCGAGCAGATAAGTCCATTAGATGTGGAGTATTTGGCCAAGCAAGTACTCATCGGCCAAGCAACTCTTGTGAACACAGATAAGTTTATGCGAGTTCAATGGCTCAAAAACGTCGCTTTAAAAATACGAGAATCACAAAAGGATCTCGCCAACTTAATTGCTCTCGAGGGCGGCAAACCCATTCGAGATGCCCGTATCGAAGTGGAGCGGGCCGTGCTCACATTTGAGATCTGCGCCGAAGAAGCCATGCGCGTGCACGGCGAACAACTTCCGCTCTCACATAGCCCAGCGGCCAAAAAGAAAATGGCCTTTACTGTTCGCGAAGCGATCGGCCCGGTACTGGTGCTCTCCGCTTTTAATCACCCTTTAAATTTACTCGCTCATCAAGTGGGAACGGCACTTGCAAGTGGCTGTGCCGTGGTTTTTAAGCCCTCTCCTGGGACTCCCTATTGTGGAGAATGGTTAGTAGAAGCGCTGCTAGCTGTGGGAGTACCAGCAACAGTATGCCAAATTTGCCATGCTCAAATTCCTGAAATTGAATTACTGGTTCAACGTCCAGAATTTCAATTCGTCTCCTTTGTCGGTTCGGCAAAAATCGGTTGGAACTTACGACGCTTAATCGCCCCCGGAACAAGGATCGCTCTCGAACATGGTGGCATCGCAAGCGCTATGGTTTGTGCCGATGCTGATCTGGCCCAGGCGACTCATTGTTTGACTAGAGGTGCGTTTTACCATGCTGGCCAAGTTTGTATCTCGACTCAAAAGATTTTTGTTCATCAAAGCATTTGGGATAGTTTTGTCAGTGGATTTGTCGCCGCAACTCGCCAACTCAATGTGGGTGATGCCCGTGATGAAAAAACAGATATCGGTCCCTTAATTCGTGTATCGGAGAAAATTCGCCTCATCGAATGGATCAAGGAAGCAGAAGCTCTGGGTGCACGAGTTCTGTTAAAAGATACAGATGAGCGGCCTGGTTCGCTCCTGGGCGCGACTATTCTCTCTCATGTTCCTGTGACATGCCGTCTTATGAATGAGGAAGCCTTTGGCCCGGTCGTATGTCTGATACCGTATGAAACTGATGAAGAAGTTTTCGCCGCTATAAGTGATTCACCATTTCATTTCACGGCATCAGTCTTTACCAAGGACATGGCCAATGCTTTGGAATCGGCAAAAAAACTTTCAGCAATGAATGTGATGATAAATGATCATACCGCATGGCGAGTCGATGAAATGCCTTTTGGGGGTCATCGTCAATCAGGACTTGGTATGGGTGGTGTGAAGTGGGCCGTTGAGGAGCAGACTCGTCTTAAACAAGTCGTGCTCCCCATACAAAACTAATAAGCGGTTTCTTTCAGTGCCATCTCAAGCGTGGGATAGCGGTAGTGGAAATGAACTTCATCGTGAAAGCGCTTGGGCATGACACGCTGACCATCCAAAAGCACAGTGCTCATTTCACCAAACACTGCTTGCATAACAAACGCCGGAGCCGGAGCAAAAGCCGGACGCTTGAGAACTTTTCCAAGAACCTTTGTGAACTCAGCATTGGTGGCCGGATAAGGGGCAGTGGCATTGTACGCACCACGGAAGCTGCCTTCTTTAGCAGCGCGAACATACATAGCAGCTAGATCTTCAATGTGAACCCAGCTCATCCATTGTTTGCCTGAACCTAAGGGGCCGCCTGCTCCCATTTTAAACACAGGCAGCATTTTCGCCAATGCACCACCGCCGCGGCCAAGGACAACACCCACACGCATAATGGCGACTCTTACACCAAGAGCTTCTGCGCGATGAGCTTCTCTCTCCCAGTCTTTGCAAACATGAGCAAGAAAATCATTCGCCGAGCTTTCAGTTTCAGTCACTTCCTCATCACCGCGTGGACCATAAATTCCGATGGCAGATGTCGAAACCAAAGTCTTGGGAGACTTTGCTCCTAGTTCTTTCATCGCTTCCACTAAGGAATGAGTTCCATCAATACGGGTATTATAGATCTTCTTTTTCTGCTCATCACTCCAACGTTTTTCTGCAATTCCTTCACCCATCAAGTTCATAACAGCATCGACACCCTCAAAAGCTTCAATGGGAGGTAATTCTTTTTGAGAATTCCACTGATAGAAACGACACTTGCTTCCCAATGTGAGAGCAGCCCCAGGAATATGGCGAGTGAGCACGACGACTTCATCGCCTGCTTCAATTAATTGACGAACAATAACTCTACCGACAAACCCAGTGGCCCCTGTTATTAGGACTCGCATACTGTCTCCTCATTAGTGTGAAACTAGTTAGACAATAGCCACAAAACCACTAAAACTCAAGGATTCTCAATACTTTCCCTTGTTCACTCGATCTTGATCAAGACTTAGACAGCCCACCATTTTATGCCGCTTTTATGGCGTAATTAAAGTAGCTTAGACAAAACCAAGGAGTGACCCCATGAAATACTTTAATATCCAAATGGCGGCACAGATATCTGGACTCTCGACTCACACTATCCGTGCCTGGGAGAAGCGATATGGCGCTCTCCGTCCTGATCGAACTGATACCGGTCGTCGCCAATACTCGACAGAAGAAATTGAACGCTTGACCTTGTTGTCGCAACTCACGAACCTCGGCAACTCAATTGGACAGATCGCCCGTCTACCAGACCCTGAGCTTAAAGAGATTTATCAAAAGCTCACTCACTCACGTGAGTCGGCACTACTCGCAGCGCAAAGCTCACCTCTTAAAATCCAAATCAATGCCGAAGAAACGCGCAGAAATCTTCTTATGGCCCTGGCCGGCTACAAGGTCGATATCATTTCTCATGAATTGAACAAGGCAAAAATCGCTTTGACTCCTGGGGGATTTGCCTTTGAAATATTGATCCCCTTGCTCAAAGAAGTTGAGGGCCGTCGCAAAGAGCAAAATCTGACCACCGCTCAAGTCACCGCCCTTCTTGCCATTATCAAGTTCCACGTCGGAAATATTATCTACGGACACTACGAAAAGAAAATTAAGTCAGTCAGTAAATTTGCTCTCGCAACTCCAGAGGGAGAACTCTACCTAATGGACATCATGCTTGGAGCATTACTGTGCTGTCAGCATCAGATGAACTTCTTCTACTTGAGTTCAAACTTGCCCTCGCCATCGATCAGTGAAGCCATTAATGCCATTGAGGCAAATATTTTGATCCTGGGTGTGAGTCAGTTGCAAACTCTCAAAACACCACTGCCAAACTTTATCGAAGATATCCTGACTCACTCGAAGAAGTTGAGCGAAGTCTGGGTCGTGGGAATGAACGATCTCACTCGTCAAATGAATGCTAAAACGAAAAAAGTTCGAGTTTTCGCCAACTATGATGAGCTTAATAAAGTCATGGAGCAGATGGATTGATTCCTCATATCGTGATTGGCGCAGGGCTGGCAGGTTTATCTGCTGCCCGCGCTCTTAACGCCCCGATCATTGAAAAATCCAAGGGCCTCGGTGGCAGACTGGCAACCCGGCGAGTGGGTGATGAAAAATTTGATCACGGCCTCGCCTGGTGGCCGGAAACGATTGAAGCGCAAAAACTCAATAGCGGATCAGTTGTCGCAGGAGGCATGACCTCAATCGCTAAAACATTAGCCGAAGAACTTACTATCACTCGCGACAATCGCGTTTTGAAACTTGAGCAAATCAAGCACGGCTGGCGACTTCATCATCAGACAGGCGTCATTGAAGCCGAAAATGTCATTCTGACAGCACCCATGCCTCAGTCCCTTGAGCTACTTACACAAAGTGATCTAGCGGTTAACCCTAATTGGCAAATTCACTACCACAAAGCTCTCATCGGTCTGTATCAACTCGATCTCAAAATTAGTGATAAGA
>JBIKNE010000091.1:0-7106 GCA_044358855.1 Bacteriovoracaceae bacterium
CCCACCCCGCGCTAAATATTGTCGACGCAATGATGGTCTGAACTGAGGTGCACCTAACAAGTTAGCAGATTGTAAAATCCGCACCGTCTCAGCAGGAATAATGTAAAACGGTGCTCCTTGCGAGAGTTTTAATTGAGGATTAGCTACTTCTAATATGCGCAGAATTTGCCACGAGCAGTTCTCATCAAAAAACCAATAATCAAACCAGGTGCTCGCCTCCATTTCCCACATATGGGCCAAAAGTACATCAATCCCTTGAGGCGACATTTTGAGAGAGTACTCCCACAGATCACGGGCCTCACCATGGTTATACTCATTCACTTTGATAAAATACGGCGCTAAGGAATAATGCCCTTGATAGCCACCAAACACTCCAAGAAGTGCAAACTCCACTCCTCCATCACTGCCGGTGGTGGCGGCAAAATTGACGGCATAATCTAGCAGATCTCTTCCAACCCCAGGTCCTTTGAGTCTTAGAAATGTATGGCCAAACATCGAGGCAGGATTATTAGGATAGGCCGAAGCAAAAACCAAAGAGAGTTCTGTCACGGGCAGGCCTTTGCGCCATTCTTCATAGGCCACGCATTTGACTTCAGGAAACTTCAAACCCAGATCACGCTCAAGGATGAGTTTGCGTGCTGGAAAAACACAGGCCGCAGGTGTTTTAAGTACACCCATTAATTTATGCGGATTTTTTAGCGCCTCAATAGTGGCCGCTAATTCAGCTTTGGGATTAGTTTTTCCCTCAGGAGAAAGAAAAAAGCCAGCGCCGTCCGCTTCGCTTTTAAAGCCGCTCCAAGTTTTTTGGTAGTGAATGAGATTAAGCCATTGAGGTGAGAGAGCGAACTCACTGGCCTGGGTGGAGTGAATCCACCCAGTCAGAAGGAGAAAGAGAAACAAGCTAGATCATGGCCAAATTATCGCAGCTCTGAGCGATCTGAGTGCTTTTGAATGAACGAGACAAACCCTTCAAAAGAGCTTTGGCATCAGTTTTTTCAGAGGCAAAAAGTTGGCCGTAAGAATTTTTCGCCCAATGAGTGAATTCCGCTTGAGCGCTCGGAGTACAACCTAGCACTTGAGCAAAAGTTGCGAGGTATTCACCTTGGCCCATCGCCATTTCGTGGCGAAGTTCTGGAAGGTTGGCTTCCGCATAATACACTGGATACATGTCACGTTTAACAATACTGTGCTGAGAACAGCCTGAAGTTCCAGTGGTGATACCAAAAAGTTGCGTCGAAAAACTGTGGTTTGTAGTAGCGCGGAAAAGTGCCGAGACAATTGAGTTTTGCTTCCAAATCATTGAACCCAAACCACAACCTGTGCTCGAGTCGGCTTTGGCATGAAGACTGAGACCCATAGCGAATAAAACGATAGCGATAAGAAGACGCATTTTCACTCCTTGAAAAATTTACACTATTATCTCTTACTGGATTAAAAGTGCAATTTCCTGACTAAGTCACTTCTCTCTTAAACCCTGTCAGTTTTTCAATTCCAGCTCTCAGAATCTGTTCTTTGTGGTATCAAACACGCTCTTATAGCTTCAGGAGAACGGTATGCTTATTCCCGTCTTTCTCTCATTGGCCTTACAATCACTCCTTCCCGGTTCAAATGCCCAGGCCTTTGAACAAATGATTAAAGCCGCCGATGGCAGCTGGGCGGTCTGCCAAAGCGCTGAAGATTCTTTCCATCACATGCATGGAACCTATCGTATGGATGTGGTCGGTCCACAGATCAAAAGTGATTGGTTAGTTTTCTCGGTAAAAGTTGAGTTTCTTGCTTGTAAAAAGAACAGTTCCGGCGCCTGGGGCTTTATACCCGTTCCCACCCACGCACCCTTGCGCTACGAACTAGAAAATGAACAAGTCACCGTACACACCAAAGATGTTTTCCTGACACTTTCAAAAGGAAATCAGTTTATTTCAAGTCTGGCGTGGGATGCGGGAAGTCGCTTAGTGGCGATCGGAATTAATGAGGCCTTAAACGAAGACGATTTAGCTAAATTTCAAGCAGGCATTGAGGTTGAGACCAGTGTCGACTTTCAACTTGAAAAAAACATCTTGATCGTTGGCAAAGATGGTTCGGCCAGTGATGAACGTTTCTCTTTTGGAACTCATAAGCTCAGCTTTAAACTTAAAAGGTAATTTATGCTTCGCTCAGCTTTGCTCCTGACAATTATTTTTCAAACAAGTTTAAGTTTCGCCGCTAGCGCACCTGAAGTGTTCACACAGAAACTTGCTCTCTCGCCAGTTAAGCAGACATTGCTTTTCCCTGCGCTCGTTAAAAGCCGAGTAGAGTCAAATATCAAAGCAGATGGTGAGCTCATTGTGGTAAAGGGCCATGTCACTCTCGGTCAGCGAGTCAAAAAAGGCGACATCCTTTTAGAGCTTAAGCAGCAGGATACTTCTCAAAACTTTCATAATCGCATGCTGCGCGCTCCAGTTGCCGGAGTGGTCGCCTCACTCTATGTCAACGAAGGTCAATATGTAGCTCGCGGTGAAGATCTCGTCCTCATCAATGAGCCAGAGAATCTTTATCTAAAGCTTGAAATGCCTGCCGCTCATCAGATGCCGCCCTAGGAACAGTACCGGTTGAAGCCGAGTTTGATAATAAAATGAGTTTTGTCCCTGGGACAATTCTTAATCTTGAAATCGTTCTCGCCGAGCAAGAGAAACTCCTGGTGCCAGAAAATGCGCTTTACTATGCTGGTGAAAAAATCTTTCTTCCGCTTTTAGAAAATAGCAAAGTTAAAAAAGTGGAAATCACGACTGCTCCTGCGAGCAAAGGACAGGTTGAAATCCTATCTGGAGCTAAATTAGGTGATGAAGCTATTGTCGGAGCGGGGGAATTTTTAAAAGATGGCGACAAAGTTCGCATTGCTAAGAAAATTTAAATGCTCTCACTCGGATTAAAAAACCCATTCAGGCTTTTTGTTCTGCTCATTTTGGTGGCGGCAGTGGGCCTGTGGTCTGGCATGGAGTTACCCGTCTCTCTCTATCCGCAAACGTCTAAACCTGTCGTTCGCATGTCGGTTATTTATGCAGGACTTTCTTCTGAAGAATTTATCCGCAAATTTGGTGCGACAATCGAATATCAACTCGAGAACATCAAAAACACCGGGCTCAAACTTGAAAGCGTTAAGGCCAACTACGGCCATACCAATGTTGACTACACCGTGACCTATGATTGGCATGTGCCTTTTGCTCAAGCACTGAAAGAGGTGCAAACAGTCGCAGCTGGCGCTAAGGGCTTTCTTCCTCGCGAGAGCGCTGATTCCATCTCAGTTTGGCAGTGGAATGAGAATGCCGGCTTTCTCGCTTTAAGTTTTTATGGCAAACGCCAAACCTTAAACGAACTCTACAATTTACTCGATCCCATTCTCTCGCCAGGACTTAAAAATATACCTGACGCTGAAGAAGCACTCCTCTGGAATCCTGAATCTCAGGAAGTCAGCATCTCACTTTATCCCGAGAAAATGGTGGTCTATGGCCTACTTCCAGGAGAAATTTATCGCAGTCTTGATGCTGCTCTTCCATCGTTAACTGGCGGAGAACTGCGCATTGGTCAAAAAGGCGCCCACCTCCAAATCCCCACTGCCTTAGTTAGTAAAGACACACTAGAAAATCATGTGGTCGCTTTACAAGATGGCAAACGCATCACTCTAAAAGATATTGCTGAAGTCACCATTGGCCGATCAGAAAAACAAAGTCGTGCCTTTAAAACGGATGGTAAAGAATCACTGATTCTATTCGCCAATCCAAAGAGTGGCGCCAACGTTAAGCGTATGGCGGAAGATGTTTTGGCCCATGTTAAAAAACATGAAAAGCTTCTCCCTGAAGGTGTCGAGTACAAGGTCTTAGTTGACCCTTCAGAATTTATTCGCAACTCCATTCAAAACTTAATGAAAGACGTGATCTTAGCGGCGTTTCTGGCCGTACTCGTGCTTTTCTTATTTATCGGTAATTTTAAAAACGTCGCCACTGCAGCATTAGAGATCCCACTCAGCATGATCGTTGCTTTTATCGTTATGAAAGCAACTGATATGAATCTTAACCTCATATCCCTTGGGGGCCTTGCTCTTGCGGCCGGCATGAATGTCGATGCTTCAGTCGTGGTGATGGAAAATATTTTTAGACGCCAGGCCGAGTGGCTTAAAAGCAACTCAGGCGAAATGAACTGGCAAGAGCGCTTTGATATCATCTTGTCGGCAGTCAAAGAAGTTGCTTCGCCTATTTTTCTATCGATTGCCACCACCTTGATTGTTTTTATTCCCTTGGCAATGACCACCGATCTCACCAATGCAATTTTAGGTGATCTTGCTCGTGCTGTTATTTACTCACACGCCGTTTCGGGTCTTGTGGCGATTTTTGTCGTCCCCACCATTCGTCTCGTTTTAATGAAAGATGCCCGCATGAAGCCAGCACCACTTGCCCCTTTCATGAATGAACTTGAGAACAAATATCTCAAGTTCATGGAGAAAGGATTAGAATATCCTAAGCTCAAATGGCTTTCCATCACTATACCGATAGCAGTAGCGGCCCTACTCCTGTGGACAATTGTCCCACGACTTCCCAAAGAAATCGTCGGAACTCCCGACACTGACTGGATTTTCATGGCCGTAACGGCACCTCAATCAAGTGCTCCTCGTCAGATGGAAAACATCCTGCAAGAAGTGGAATCTAAGGCGATGAAAGTTGTGGGCGCTAAAGTCGCCTATACCTTTATGCAAATGCATAGCAAAACCAATGGCAACGTGATGCTGCGCTTGAAAGATAAAAGTGACATGAAGGTCACTGTAAAAACGCTACAAGAGCTCCTACAGAATACCCCAGAACAATTTTTCTATGTCGACGCCTGGAATCCAGCAGAACTTCCTTTGCCTCAAATGAATCATCTCGAACTTCGTTTAACTGGATCAAAGCACGAAGATATTCGCCAAAGTGTTTCTCGCCTCAAATATTTCTTAAATGAGCAAGGTGATTACAAACGGATTAATACGACTCCCTCTGAGCCACGTTCAAACATTTTACGTTTCGTTCCCTATGAGCATCTTTGGAGTCAACTGCAACTTCCCATGATGGATATTCTCGATCTCACGATTTATACCCAAAACGGTAAATCACCGGGCTCCATGATGGTCGATGGCAAAATGACTCCTCTCACAATTGCCTTCGCTGATGAACGCTATAAAGATCCCGAACTTTTGGGTGCCTACCCACTGAAAATGAGCGGTAAAGTCATTCCGCTCTCGGCCTTAGGTGAATTCAAATTGGCCGACGTGGCCTCTAATATTTACCGCCAAGATGGCCGCGAACAGGCGATCATTACCTCCACACTTGATAAAGACGAAGAGGATAAGTGGGAAATTTTAAGCACTCGCTACGAAAAACTCATTAGAGATAATACCGCCCAGATTACCGCTGGAAAGGATGTTACCATTGAGACGGTCAGACCTAAAAAAGAACTCTTTGCTGCTTTGGCCCAACTCAAAAACTCACTGATAATCTCACTTATCCTTATTGCTCTCGTACTATGGCTGCAGTTTCAATCCATTCGCTACGTCTCCATTATTATGCTGACCATCCCTTTGGGCTTTATTGGAGCGCTGATTTCCTTATTCGCCTTTCAATCCACTCTCTCACTTAACTCTGCCCTAGGTATTATTCTGCTCAATGGCATTGCCGTGAATAATGCTATTCTTTTGGTTGAAGTCTACACTCAACTTTTAGAGAAAGGACTGAGTTCAAGAGATGCACTTCGTGAAACTTGTCGCTCTCGTCTGCGTCCGATTCTCATCACTTCACTCACCACCATGCTAGGTATGCTACCGATCGCTCTGGGCTGGGGAGATGGTGGTAAAATTCTGCAGCCCTTAGGTATCGTGGTTGCATTCGGTCTTTTCTTCTCAACGCTGATGGCGCTCTTTATTGTTCCGTGGGTGCTGTATACACCAAGACCGGCCCAACTGACTGAAGAGAACAAGCTAAACTCCACTAGCACTGCTATCGATGTAACTGATGAGAGCGCTGAGGTTTCGCTGCAATGAAAGCGCTCTATCTCATTATACTCGTAAGTTTTTCTACTCAAGCTGCCAGCGAGTTTCGCGGCATCTTAAAAGAATTTCTTAAAAACGATCCCAGCTTTCAAGAGGTAGAACTCGCCACACCTGTCTACGACGCTCTCTACTACCAAGGTCTCTCGAAACTGATCATCCCTCGAGTCACATTAAGCTACGGACAAAATGAACAAAAAAACAACGTCTCACTTGCCACCAATGTAGATAAATTTCAATTCGGCTCGCTCAATGCCTCTTTAGATATTTTTAGTTTTGGTCGCGACTGGAACGTATTTCAAGCGAATCGTTATGCTGAAAAGGCCCAGTTGATGCGCGTAGAATCACAGCTCATGATTCGCGAAGCTGAAATTGCCGACCTCGTATTAGGATATCTGCGAGAAGCCAAAAACGTAGAGATCCTTAATCGCCTCGTCAAAATGAAAGAAGAAGCCAGACAACTTTCTTTTAAAAGATTGCAGAGAGGCATTATGTCTCAGCAAGATTATCAGAAAGTCCAACTGGATGCCTCAAACGCACGTGCTGAACTCTTTGTTTCCGAACAAAGACTCAATACTCTCACTGCACAGTTTAGAAGTTTTGCCGTCAAGAGTCTCCCTACCCAATATCCTTGGGAGAATGATCTCAGTGAAACACGGCTAAATCAGCTGATGACTCTCAGTACTGATGTATCGGAATTACCCCAGTTCAAAGAAGCCTTTCTCAATGCTGAATCAGCGGCCTATGAATCAAACGCCGCCCTTGCCAATATGTGGGGAGATGTCTCTTTTACCTTCACCCGCTCTTATTATGATTTTCCAGATGCAGAATTGTGGGAGTGGCGGACTTCACTTATTTACACTCTTCCTCTCTTTGACCAGTTCGACCAATCAGTGACGCGCAAACGTGAACTGGCAGAAAGACAGGCACAAGAGATTCGCCAGAAGTTTGAAAAACGACGTGTGCAGGAAGTACTCCTCGCAGAAAACAACAATCTAAAAATTTCTTGGAAAAACTGGTTGGAGCGCAAAGAAGCCTTAAAGATCTCAAACAAACT
>JBIKNE010000092.1:0-7105 GCA_044358855.1 Bacteriovoracaceae bacterium
TTCATAGCAAAAACAAAACCGACCAATACAATCAATCTTTTCACGCATCCATCCTTGGTTGTAGTGATATTTTAAGGGGATAGTGCTTGGTTCACGTAGGAAAAAAACGCTCTCACGCGAAGAATCTCATTTTGAGTTAATATCAAGTGACCATCGGAGGGCAGGATGCTCGACTTTTTCCGTTCAAAAACAAATTCCACTACTCAAAAAGAAGCTCAAGAGACTCGTGATCTTCTAGCTGAGATGTTGAACAAAATTGACCTGCGCTTTAATGAACTCTCGGCTCAAGTAAGAGAAGTACAATTAAGTGTAAGCGAGTTGGAAATTAAGCTTCTGACGAAAGACTTAAAAGACAAGCAACAGATGGGCGCGCTTCACTACAAATTGCATGAGCGCACCAATCCTAAAAACGATACAGCGATTGAAGGCGTAGAACTCGAACTCTCACTAAAAAAGCGCCTCGCTCGCGAGCAGTAATTACTGAACTTCGATGATTCGACCTACTAGATCGTAATCAAGCACTTCAGTAATCTCGACCTTAACGATTTCTCCGGCTTTTGCCATTCCATCATTAATGATCACTTTGCCGTCGATATCTGGCGCCTGACCGGCGTGACGGCCTTGTAGAAGAAGATCTGTTTCTTCGTGGAAGCCTTCCACCAAAACATCAATTACTTTACCCACGTATTCTTGGTTAAGTTCACGTGCGATTTCTTTCTGCATTTCATAGAGAGCTTCAAAGCGCTCTTCGATAATTTCTTGTGGCACCTTATCTTTCAAACGAAGGGCAGAAGTTCCGTCCTCGTCTGAATATTTAAATACGCCAAGATGATTAAAGCGAGCTTCTCTCACTCCTTCAAGAAGTGCCTGGAAGTCTTCTTCTGTTTCACCTGGGAATCCAACGATGACAGAAGTGCGCAGAACAATGCCTGGAACATATTCACGCAAGCGAGCAATCTTAGAGTGAATCAACTCTCCAGTTGCTTTACGGTTCATACGACGAAGTACACCGTCAGCAAAATGTTGAATGGGCATATCAAGATACTTGGTAATCTTGGTCGACTTCGACATGAGTTCCATCACGTCGTCAGTGAGATCATCAGGATAGAAGTAGAATACCCGGATCCAATCAATGCCTTCAACTTTTTCAAGCTCTGAAAGCAATTGGTAAATCATCGGGTTTTTATTTTCGACTTTACCGCCGCCCGCGAGATCTACGCCATAGTCAGAAAAGTCTTGTGAGATCAAATTCAATTCACGCACGCCTTGCGAAGCTAAATTTTTTGCTTCTGCAACAAGTGAATCTACTGTGCGTGAGCGCAACTTCCCACGAAGGGTTGGAATAATACAGAAAGTGCAATTACGGTTACAGCCTTCCGAGATTTTCAACCAGGCCATGTAACCCGGAGATGTATTGAGACGTGGATCAAATTCTGTGTGAATGTAGCGAGGTATTTCTACGAAGCTCTTCTTCTCAAGTTTCCCTTCATCAAGGGCCTTCAAGAGAGGAACGATTTTGTGATACTCGCCAGTACCAATAAACATATCAATCTCAGGCATCTCACTTTCAAGCTCACCGTGATAGCGCTGGGCCATACAGCCACTCATAACCAGGGCCTGGCACTTTCCATCATCTTTAAATTGAGCGAGATCGAGAACTGTATCAATTGATTCGCGCTTGGCTGCTTCAACAAATGAACAGGTATTAACGATAATGACTTCTGCATCTTCAGGAGTTTGAGCGATCTTGAATCCATCGAGCTTCAAATGACCCAACATAACCTGGGAATCGACCAAGTTCTTGGAACATCCAAGTGAGGTAAAAAATAGGCTTTTTTCTTTGAATTTACCCTCTGACGAGACGATAGACATGAGCTCTCCGCTGAATGTGAATTCACGGTATTTAGCTGTCTTGCGGGCAAAAGTCCATGGAGATGACACGCTGGACAGGTAATCTTTACAGGGACTCCCCATCCTAGAGGGTTTAACCCTTATACTGCGCCTATATGCGTACTTTATTACTAATAGTGGGAATCCTCTGGGGGACGGCGTGGGCCGAAACGGTCATTCGTTGCCGCCAAGGAGCACCAGGGTTTTACCCCAATGATGCCGAACAAATTCGCGCCATTGACGCTATTTCGTATGTAAGCCACTTCTCATTATCGAATTTCTTAGCGTTAAGAATTGAAACAAATGGAAAGCCCATTGTATTTACTCGTGAGACCCTCGCGGCTGATCGTCAAGCTCATCTACGCTTTATCTCTCAACAGAAGAATCAACGATTTATCCAGGCCTGGATGCACCTTGACCGCAATCCTCGCCAGGTAATTGAAACTCGTGCCTTTAAGGGTGTGCTGTTTATTTCGAATGTTCGTAAAGACAAAGCTGAGCACCCAGCTGATCTAACTAAAAAAGACGTCAGCACCTACAATTTTGAATGCAGCTTCTAGTCTCTAAGATAAAAACAGCCCATTGATTCACGATTTCTGTGAGATGCATCCACCACCATGTGAGCAACCTCAATTCCATTACGTAGACCAATCAAGCTGTCATGAAGGGCTGCATTTTTATAGAACTTGCCGACTTCATCTTGTAGTTCGCGGAACATGGCGCGAGCGCGTGCGAGACGGTTTCTCGATCGAATAATACCCACGTAGTTCCACATACTCTGTTTCAACGTCATCTGGTCTTGGTTTACTAACGAAAGGTCGACTTCTTCCTTTCCTAGCTCCCACTCTTTAACAAGCTTTGCATCATAGGTTGGAGTGTCGGCAATTCTAGAGATGATATCTTCAGCGGCCACATAACCCCAAGTCACACCTTCTAAGAGTGAAGTTGAAGCGAGGCGATTTGCTCCATGAAGTCCAGTACAGGCCACTTCGCCAACAGCATAAAGTCGTGCCAAATTTGTACGCCCCAAAAGATCTGTTTTCACTCCTCCGCAGGTGTAGTGCGCTGCCGGGACAACAGGAATCGGAGCTTTCGTAATATCAATGCCATTTTCGAGGCAATGAGCATAGATCGTGGGGAAGCGTTGCTTGAGCCAATCGGTGGGCTTATGACTTATATCGAGAAAGACACACTCGGCTTTGCTAGAAATCATCTGATCAACAATCGCACGAGAGACGATATCACGTGGGGCGAGTTCAGCGTCCGGATGGTAGCGAGACATGAAAGCTTCGCCTGAAGCATTGATCAAGCGACCACCTTCACCACGGAGCGCTTCCGAAATAAGAAAGCGACGATGGGAAGCGCGATCATAGAAAGTTGTTGGATGAAATTGAACAAACTCCATATTTGACATGAACGCGCCTGCACGCTTTGCCATGGCATGGCCATCACCACGAGCGCCTTCAGAATTTGAGTTATGCAAATAAAGGGCACCAATTCCACCAGTCGCAAGAACCGTGTATTTCGCCATCACCTTACGAACGAGCTGACCTTTTTGATCCCATAAATAAGCACCGACTACTTTGTCCTCTTCATAACGTTGGCGGATATCCACTCCATGGTGAGTGGGAGTGATCAAATCAATAGCGGTATGAGCAGTTAAAAATTCAATGGTAGGAAAGCGCACAGGATCATCGAGATGCTTCATCATTGCGACATGAATCGCACGGCCAGTCATATCACCGTTATAAATAATTCGATCCCGTGAGTGAGCGGCTTCTCTGGTATAAAGCAGCTCACCATTATCACCATGAGCAAAAGGTGTGTGAACTTTATCAATTAGTATTTCTTGAACGATATCGCCTGAACGTTTCGCTAAGAGTTCCGCTGCTGGTAAATACGATGTACCAGCGCTGGCCTTCATAATATCTTTCACCAGGTCTTCTTGTTCGACAGTTTCATCACCGCTGAAGATAATGCCACCTTGCGCCCATAGAGTATTAGTCACTTCTGGACGCGTCTCACGAGTCACAATCGTGACCTTGATACCTTTCTCAGCTAACTTCATCGCAGTGGTAAGACCTGCAATACCTGTACCCATGATAAGGACATCTGTACTCTGTTCGCTCATGGTTTCACCGTTTGAAATTTAAATGAAATATCAACAGCTGCCGGGAATTGAGTTATCGCTCCGCTACTCACAGCATCCACGCCTGGAATCATATATTGTGCAACCGTTTGTAGATTCACTCCACCAGATACTTCAAAGAACTCGCCAGCCTTTTTTGAAGTGCAAGCACTCTTGAGCATTTCAAGAGTAAAGTTATCTAACAGAAAGTGAGCGACATTTAATTCGCGAGCAGCTTTAAGTTCATCTAGATTATGAATCTCTAGAATAAGATTCTTATAAGGCTGCTGCATGCCGCGGAAAAATTCAACCGAACCTTTTAGACCCATGAGTTCTTTGTGATTGTCTTTAATCATCCAAGCATCCACTTGCGTGAAGCGATGATTTTTTCCACCACCCACAGTGACAGCATATTTTTCTAAATTGCGAAGCCCAGGTGTCGTCTTGCGTGTATCAAGAACGGCGACACCATGCTTATTGGTTATCTCGGTTAGTTTTTTTGTTGCTGTCGCCACCGCAGTGGCCTTATGTAAAAGATTAAGTGCCAGGCGCTCGCCCGTAATCGCCACACCCCATGGAAGATTAACAGGAAGATCAATGACCGTACCTGCACGCAAATACTGACCTTCATATTCCATGAGAGATTCAAGCCCTTGAATATTTTTATCAAGAGTTTCAAAAACTGCAATGAACCACGGAAGTCCCGCTATTGTTACGTCTGATTTAATTTTGATTTGCGCGCGCGATGGAGTGCTGGGTAATCGCTGCCAGTAAATAGCAACGTCTCCTACACCATCTTCTTTTAACCAGGCCTCAATGTCTGCCGCGAGAGCGTTTCGCATAGCCTCTAGCTATCCAATTTTTTCCCGAAAGGCCATAAAAGCTTCCTCTACCCCATTTTTGACCTCAATCATTTTCTAGACTTACCATTCTGAGCCTCGGCACCTCACTTGCTTATAGCCCTTCCATGAATAGAAACGCGCTGATTATACTAACGAGCTCCCTATTTTTCTTCGCTTGGTTCTCTGGAGCCAAACCCTTCAGGTTTTCACCTAAACCGGCCTATAAAAGCATGCTTAAAGGGATTCCTCAGACTAATGAAAAAGGGGCCCTTCTTTGGCGCGCCCTTGTAGTAGGTGACGATAGAGGATTTAGTAGGGAGGAGAAACAAACCTACTATCAGTTAGGACTGGGTCATCTCTTCACGCCTTCTGGCGTTCATTTAGCGACACTCAATCCACTTTGGCGACTATTGCCCGCGACGGCTTTTATTATGTTTCTCCTAGGCTTAAGTATGAGCTGGATCAATGGCCTGGGTGCTTTGGCACGAGTGAGTTTTGCTAAATCGATACCCAAAACGCTATTTAATTTTAAAAGTTTTAGTGTCGTCATGTTCCTCGAAGGAGCGTTTTTTTCTTGGCACACTCACGCCTTAAGCTGGACATGCAGTTGGCTTTTTCTGGGCTTAAGTTGGTTTGCTCCTAAAGAAAGACGTTTTCTATGGTTCGTGTTGGCCCAAATGACTTTGTGTTGGGTGCTGCTCAAGCCTTTTTCGCTTTTCGCTCCATTGATTAATTTTTTAGTAGGTTTACCACTTCTGTTCTTATTTCCTGTTGCCCTCGTATTATCCCCAATCCCTATTGAAGCATTACAGAGCAAGTTTGTTATGCTTTTTGGATTCACACATCAATTTGTCATCTGGATTGATGGATGGCATTTGTTGATCCCTGTTATTAAACCCCATACTGGACATCTGCTACTTTTCATAGGATGGATTTTAACCCAAGGGAGAAATCGCTTCCGGGTCATTCCAGTCCTGTTGGTTCTATTAAGTGATCCCCTTAATCGTTTTCAAACAAAATCTCCGACACAGAGCATGTGGGAGTTTGCACCACCAAAAGATGCGAGAGTGATAAATAGTGTGATTATTTCGGGAGATTGGAAGTGTCGGCAAGTTTGGCAGGAAGCACGTTGGGAAGTAAAATGCCGCCCCTCAAAGAGAGGCGGCAAAAACTTAAGATACTTTCATTGATGAGATAAGTTTATCAAAGGTCTTCTCTTCACGGATAGCGTACATGAGGTTGCGCTTAACATTGGCGTTCGACTTGTAGAAGTGAGCGATATCATCGCGCTTCATACCTGACTGGGCCACCATTTCGTCGAGCTTTACATCCAAATCACTTTCAGTAGCTTCAATATTGAAGTTTTTTGCAAGTTTATCGAGGATCAAACCTGAACGAACTTGGAATTCTGCTTTTTGGTTAACGTCTGCAGTCCAGCGCTCAAAGTACATTTCGATCATTTGATCGTTGAAGCCTTGTTGCTTCAACGTACGAGAAAGATCTTGCTTCACGCTTTGTTTTTGATCATCAATCAACGCCTGTGGAACATCGAATTTGTTTTCTTCGATCAATTTCTCAAGGATTTGCTGATGAAGCTTCGCTTGAGCTTCACGCTTCTTTTGAACAGTTAAACGATCAGTGTTCTTTTTATCGAGATCTGCTACCGACTCATAACCAAACTCTTTAGCGAGTTCATCGTTAAGTTCAGGAAACTGGCGATCTTTAATTTCAAGAAGATCAACCTTAAATTTTACTGGCTCACCTTGAAGTTCTGTCTCATGGTAATCAGCTGGAAAATTCAACGCGATAACTTTAGTTTCACCTTTCTTCATACCAATCATGCCATCTTCGAATCCAGCGATGAACTGATTCGAACCGATTTCAAGCATGTAATCAGTAGCTTTCATATTGTCAGGCTTAGAGCCATCTTTACGTTCGCCTTCAAAGTTAAGTACAGCATGCTGACCCTTTTTAAGTGTCGCAGCTGCGTCTGTAACTTCTTTGAGTTCAGCTTTAGAAGATAGCAATTGCTTCTTCACAGCTTCGATATCAGCAGCAGTTACTTTGTCGTCTTCTTTTTTGAAAGAGTATTTGCTGAAGTCTTTAAGTTCGAATTCAGGAATGATTTCTACTGTGGCTTCGAAAGCAACTTTCTTACCAGCTTCGTACTGAGTGTTACCAAATGATGGGTAACCAACAGCGCGGATATTTTCTTTCTTAAGAGCTGCATAGAACTCCTCAGAAA
>JBIKNE010000093.1:0-7094 GCA_044358855.1 Bacteriovoracaceae bacterium
ATCGAATAAATATGGGCGGCAGAGCTTTGCGGGTATCTTCCGCCGATCTCGATGATTTTTTGCAAGGCACCTGGTACATCGGCTTTGCTGCGAATGCCATAGAGAATAGCATTCATTTCGGCGACTTCTTCAGGTGCAACTTCTCCGACTGAGATAATAGGAGCAGATCCAATTTCAGTATTGATAACAGTTGTTGGAGCGGATTTTTGCTGTTGAGACTTAACAAAAACGACTCCGCCAGCGATAGCGATAAGTACGGCAAGAACTAAAACAACATTTTTCATAAATCAGCTATCCTTAAAGGTTGGGTAAGTACTGAGTTCCACAATTTGTAGCGATCGCTGCATAAGCTTCTTCGTCGCGCACAAAGCGGAATTTTGGCCAGTCTTCTTGTGTCCAGAATACGCTGGTATTCACACGACAATCAGGCAGACCTTTTTTTATAACTGAGAGAAATTTTGTCAGCCTTGGATCGGCCCCACGTGCATTTGAACGAAGAATCACACCTTGTCCATCATAGCTAAAACGAGCGAAATGACGATTAGGTCTATCTGGATTTAAATCAATCGGCTGTTCACTCATCACACCAGAAATGATTTTTTTATATTTTTTATGAAAGCGTACTTCTTCACCTGTTGTGAGCGTTACAACAAGATCATTACCTTGTTCTTCTATATGAGTTCTTTGTACGCGCGGAAGAAGCATCACAGCGCTTTCCATATAATCAGAGATTGCACCCGAGCCAATATCATCTGTTAACCAGATCCAAGTATCGCGACGTGAGTGATCGGCCGTGATAAATTCCCACATGCGACTGGGATAAACCATACCTTCAGGAATGTTATCGATTATGTCGTTAGGACCTCGATTATGAATTTGGCGACCAGTGATATAAAGCGTGTCATCGCTGCTTCCGCAGTAGTGCGTGCTATAAAAAACGGATTCGTCGTTGCGACTGGTTCCGTAACTACATTTTTCTACACGTGGAATATCACGCTCGAAAGGGACGAATGTTGTTGCAGCTGCCACGATTGGCAAAAGCGAGACGGCGTACGCGATCCATCGCATAGAGTGCTCCTATTAAAAGATAGGAAAAGGTTAGCACTCATTGAGTTGAATTCAAGACGCTCCGTTATCTGACCAGGGTGGTCGGACATATTAGTCTAATAATTTAAGATCACCTTTCACTTCAAGGGCATTTTTTCCTTCCGAGAACCAGCTTTCAGTATATCGAAGAGTAGACTCATTCAATTTGGTGAGTTTTAAATCGTAGATATAGCCCTCATCTACATTTTCATAATTGATGTTGAGTTCGTTTTCCGAAATCAAGCCTACTTTCGACCCATTTGAGAAAAGCTCACCATTCACAATATCCATTTGATAACGATCATACGTCGCCTGCATGTCTTGGCAGATATATCCACCGTGATACATGGTGAATTTTGAATTGGTGACATCGATATCAACAAAGATCTCACTGCAAGTCCTCGAGCGACGTGGTGTGATGGCCACTCCGTTACCAGTGAATTGACCAGAGAGCGAAAGGAGCATGATGCTTAACATGGCTTAACCTCGAATGAAGCTGGATTCATAAAATCACGATAGGTGCGAACGGCACCCTTCATGCGAACTTGTTGGAGTTGATCAAAATCAACATCGGCAAAAACGAGATCACCGGCATTCCACATGCCTTCGATGATTACACCATTGGCCGGAAACTGAGGGTCACTGGGCGCCAGAATAGCAGCTGAGCCACAGGCATTTTCGTTAATGCCCCATGGACTGAAACTCCCTACGAGTGGAGCATGCACGACAAACAATTGATTCTCAACTGCTCGTGCATGAGCGCAGTAGCGCACACGATGGAAGCCATCAGGCTTCTCAGTCCATGATGGGCAGAGCAACAGGTTTACGCCCGCCTTTACAACAGCACGAGTGAGTTCAGGAAATTCCACATCGTAACAGATCGTGGTGGCTAGCTTGCCGTGCTTAAAGGGCACCACAAGAATTTCATTTCCGGCAGTGATGAGTGGGGCTTCTTCGGTTTCTGAAGGGATCAAGTGAATCTTATGTTGCTGAAAACTTTTTCCATCAGGAGTAAACAGGACGGCAGTATTGGTGCCGATGTTGTGTGTTCCTGCGAGAATGGTCATTTGATGTTGATGAGCAAAGCTGCTGAAGAGCTGATGGAATTCATTTTGAAACCAAGTTTCAAAACCAGCATCAGCTTCTAGTGCGAGAGTGAAATATTCGGGAAAAACAAGCAGTTCAATTTTCTCAACAGCAGCGAGCTTGAGCCATTTCTCGGCTTCCTTTGTCCATTCCTCGTAGTTACGAGGTTCAGTCAGAGGAAAAGAAACGGCTCCGAGTCTCACTTATTCACCTGATCGATCCAATCTTGTAGATTGTAGTAATTAGTTACGCGAGTAATGAGCCCTTCTTCGACATCAAAAAAAGCTCCTACGGGGAGACGATATTTCTGACCACGTGCCGGTGGAAGACCTTCTGCTGTTGAAAGATATGTTCCATTACAAATGAATTCGGCTGAGCCGCGTTTACCGTCAGCAGAGGCCATGACCACCATATCAGTCAATAGTTCGTCATAGTGACGATTCATGCCTTCCATAAAAGTAGTAAAAGTGGCCTTGCCTTTTTGGCGCTCACCTTGGTTAATATCGTGCACGACATTCGGGTGAAGCAGCGCCAACATATCGGCGAAGCGTTTTTCATTGAAGGCACGGTAATAGTTTTCGATGATAGAGGTAGTGTTTTTCATGCCAGGAGCTTAGCACATGGCCCAAGGACTTCAAATTGAGATTTTAGACGCAACTGCTGCGAAACAATATCTCGAGGATTTAGCGCGCTTGCGAATGACGGTATTTCGCGACTTTCCGTATTTGTATGATGGCAATCTTCACTTCGAGCGAAAATATTTGGAAACTTATTTTCAGTCGAAGGGTGCCCGCGTGGTGTTGTGCCGCGACGGAAATAAGGTTGTTGGTGCCTCAGCAGTTATTCCACTTAAAGATGAAGACGAAGCGTTAAAAAATCCTTTTATTCAAGCTGGACACAACATCGACGAGATCATGTATTTTGGCGAATCGGTTTTATTGTCGGACTATCGTGGTCGAGGTGCCGGGAAGATCTTTTTCCAAGAACGAATTAAGCACGCTCAAAATACGAAAGGCATTAAACACGCCGCTTTCTGTGCCGTGCAACGTCCTAGTGATCACCCTTTGCGACCTAAAAACCATCTACCTTTGGATGGTCTTTGGCAGAGTTTTGGTTTTCAACCTGTGCCAGGTTTGACATGCTCAATGTCCTGGAAACAAATCGACGAATCCAATGAAAGCCCTAAGACGCTGCAGTTTTGGATGCGCGATATTTAAGAGGTTATATGAAACAAATTTCACTTATTGTTGGCAGTAACGGAAAAAATTTAATTTTGGCGAAAGCTTTTCAAGAGCATTTGGAAGGTTTGGGACACAAGGTTCACTTGGTAGATTTGGTATCTCACAATCTACCACTTTACTCACCAGCACAGAACGGTCAAAAGACGGGAGCAGAAGTTTTAGCTCCATTTAAAGACGCTTTGGCTTCAGAAGCTTTTGTCTTCATCGCACCTGAGTACAATGGCGGCATTCCACCCGTGTTGAATAACTTCATTGCATGGGCCAGTACTTCGGCTAAAGATTGGCGCATTTACTTTAATGCCAAGAAAGCCGCGATTGCGACCCACTCAGGTGGCGATGGTCAGCAGCTCCTCATCATGTTGCGCCTGCAGCTCTCTTATATCGGCATGACGGTTGTAGGTCGCCAGATCAACATCAATGATCGTAAGCCTATAGATCCAGCGACAATTGCTGACGTCTGCAAGCAGCTTCTGAGTTAATTTTGTATGCTTCATAGGGTGCTACAAAACATAATCTGGTTTCTGGTCTGGGCCATTCGCTTGACTCAGAAATTTGAAATTCGTGGTCTCGAGCATCGCGAGAAAGTTAAATCGCTTAATCCCAAAAATGTCTTTGTATTTGCTGTTTGGCATGAACATGTCTTGTCGGTCTTGAGTGCTCACGCTTGGACTGTTCCGTATCTAACTTTGGCTTCTCGAAGTAAGGATGGCGATTATGCGGCTTTTGTATGCAAGAAATTTGGATTTATAGCGGTTCGTGGATCTTCTCGTAAAAAGAATAAAGACAAAGGTGGTAAGGAAGCCATTCAAGAGTACATCGCTAAAATGAACGAGGGTATCTCTGGTGGAATTACTATCGATGGGCCCAAAGGTCCTCGCCACGGATGTAAGCCCGGTATCGTTTTAATTGCTAAAGAGACACAAGCTCCGATTTTACCTGCAATCGCTGAAGCTAAATCAGTTTGGGAATTCAATTCTTGGGATCGTTTTAAGGTACCCAAGCCGTTTGCCACCATCGTTATTACTTATGGCGAACCCATTATGGTTCCTAAAGATGCAACTCCAGAGCAAGTGACAGAGTATTGTCACTTCGTGGAAGAGCGTTTGGCGGCTCTTCACGAAAATTTCAAATTTTAATGAGAACATCTCATTTGCTGTAATAATGATTGGTGAATTCTAAGCGATCAGATGTCACCAGTATCCACTTGTCGTCGAATTCAGCTAGCATGTGCGCACCAGCTAAAATGCAAGGTTCATCCGCAGCGTCGACTAGAGGCCTACGAGGCTAATGTCGAAGTAGCGGGCTTCACCCTTGTGGTCGTAGGCAAAACATCCGTTCTCGTGGGCCGACAGATAGAAGCCAGCACCCCAATAACGATGCTTGCTGTCGTAGTCGTTCGCCGTGTTGTGGCGATGTGTATCAGCGTGTAAGAGTTCAAGATGGCCTTGTGCACGATTATCACCCACGAGGTTTCGTGTGAAGAAGCGCCATTGGATGTGGCGGTCGGACAAGAGTTGTCCGTGCTCGTCGCGCATCTTGAACTGTTCGGCAGTGTGGTAGAGTACTTTCAGACCCTCGTGCGCTAGGGCCTTGGTGTAAAACTCGTCGTATCTTTCGCTGGGTATATCGGCTAGCTCTCGATCATAGAAGCTCTGCGGGATGAAATAATGAGAATGACCCATGTCAGTGAAGTTCACCACGTCTACGTAGCGTCTCTTGAGAGCTTCCTCGATGTGCTTACGCACACTCGCCACGAACTTTGGCGTGAGTGTCGCAAGCTTGATGCCGGCTGAGCCGGCGCGGACTGGGGCTCGTATCTGGCCCCTAGAATCTACGAAGGCACGACCAGGGAGCCGCTTCAGGGAGATGTAGTAGTCGTGCTCCCGCTCGAGCATCTCTTCGAAGGTCACGTTCCATGGAAAGTCGGCATAGCTTAGACTTTCTGCACTTTGTTCCGGCCGACAGCGTTCACCGGCAAGGGAGAGGAGTGGGACAAAAACAAATAGAGCTATGATTAAAAATTTCATTTGTGGCTTATCCCATGGATCGACTCGGCACTGGAGAAACTTTGTCTTACATCTAATGACATCAAGAAAAAATTTCAGAGTGTATTGGGCTCGCCAGAAAAACCGAATGGAGCATGAGTTGCAGTGATTCTGTGCTACACGGTCCTTTTTTTGAGCATCTCGAAATCTTGCTGAGTCTTTATCGTCATTATTTCTCGACCACTGCCGTGAGGTTTTGCGGCCCCGAGTTAGTTATTAAAATATCATCTTCCAAACGAATTCCACCGAACTCACGCCATTTTTCAACTTCACTCCAATTAATATGATCGGCAAACTTGGTACGAGTATCAGCATCGTCAATTAGCGCTTGAATGAAGTAAAGACCAGGCTCAACAGTCATGAGAAAACCATCTTGCATGGGCATATCGACACGCACGCGTACACCGAAAGCGGTGCGAGCATTTTTAGTAAAGCGTCCACCTACGTCACGCACACGTAATCCGACCATGTGGCCCACTCCATGAGGGAAGAATACAGAAGCAGCTCCCGCTTCAAGGGCTGCCTCGGCTTCAGTTTTAATAATGCCCATCTCTTTAAGGCCTTTAGCAAAAACGCGTGCGGAAGCCTTATGTACTTCGTGCCACTCTATGCCGGGCTTACAAAGAGCGATGGATTCAGTTTGAGCTTTTAACACCAGGTCGTAGACCATTTTTTGTTGCGCGGACATTTTTCCATCGGCTGCAAAAACGCGTGTGATATCGACACAGTAATCAGAAACGTCTGCGCCGGCATCAATCAAAACCAACTCACCAGATTTGACGATTCGCTGAGAAGGAGAGGCGTGAAGGATGGCTCCGTTAGTGCCAGTGCCTACAATCGAGCCGTACGGCATTTTTTCGGCACCTGCCTTGAAGACTTCTGTCTCGTAGGCGATTTGAATCTGGCGCTCCGAGAGTCCAGGGCGGATAAAAGTTTTTATGTGTTTGTAGCCAGCGTTCGCCATGGCAGCGAGGTTTCTTATAAGTGCGACTTCCTCAGCATCCTTAATACGGCGAATTTCATTAAAAGCTTCTTGGACGTCGGCCAGTACCTCATCACTTTCAGCTTTTACGGGATGAGCAACGCCTTTTTGTCCAATACAGAAAGTACGTTTGGCAGAGAACTTTTCAATCCAGAGGTCGAGTTCTTCAATTGAGCGACCTGGAATGACAGTGCCGCCGCCTTCCCAAATCTTTTCATCACGACTAATCGGTTTAACAAAATCGATCCAACCTTCTTCCAGCGTGAATGCACTGACACCAAAGGGACGTCGTGAGCCGGTTAGCCACAGATAATCGGGATGAGGAAGAAAGTCGTAGGTTTGATCGTGGCCGCCGGGTTTTTGTAGTGGTTCACCACAAAAGACTAAGACCAAGTCTTTCGGTTGCAAAACGCTTTTGAAACGTTGTGCTGTACGGGTTTTACGAAGATTCAGGGCCTCATGAGTAAAAATATTCATGAGACCCACTCTAACTGATATTGATTGATTTGGCGACTTACAGACCTAAAGCTTTCATAGTCTGAAGGTACTTAGATTCCAGATTAACCTCTGCAGCTAGTTCTGATATCAGACCATCTTCAAAGCGAGAGAGTAGTTCACGGCTATTTTCGTGAGGTAAGTATTTGTTTTCTACCT
>JBIKNE010000094.1:0-7068 GCA_044358855.1 Bacteriovoracaceae bacterium
CTGAAATTGTGAAGGAATTGCCCTATGAACACATCTCAAGACTTGGCCCATAAGCTTAAAAAATCAGGCCTTTTACAACTGATTGGCAATACTCCGATGGTGCGAATTGAGAGCTTGAGCGAGCTTACTGGCCGCGAAATTTTCATGAAGTGTGAAAACTTTAACCCTGGCGGCACCATCAAGGATCGCCCGGCCTTGTACATGGTCATTAACGCTATTTTGGAAGGCAAACTCAAGCCCGGCATGACGATTGTCGAGGGCACCGCGGGTAATACGGGTATTGGTTTGGCGATGGTCGGTCAGAGCTTAGGTTACAAGGTCATCGTGGTTTTGCCGGAAGGACAAGACCCTTCAAAGTTAAAAAACCTCGCGCTCTTTGGAGCGCAGATTCATGAAACGGCGGCCTGTGTTTATCCCGATGAGCGCCACTTCTTCTTAGTCGGTAAGAAGATTGGAACGAGTTCGCCTGAGTATTGGTGGGCCAATCAGTTTGATAATCCTCATAATTGGGGATCTCACTATGAAACAACCGCCCCAGAAATCTGGAAACAGATGGAAGGCAAAATTGATCACTTGGTGTGTGCCGCAGGTTCGAGCGGCACGATCGCGGGTGTTTCAAAATTCTTCAAAGAAAAATCACCATCAACCCAAGTGACTTTGGTCGATGTGCATGGTTCAGCTCTTTGCAATCACTTCAGAACAAAAGAATGGAAAGTTGAAGGCACTTATACTATGGCAGAGGGAGTAGGTATTACTCGTCCAAGCGCCAACTGGGATCAAGCGCGTGTCGATGATGCCATGACTTTGCCAGATCAAGCACTCACCACACTGGCCTATTGGATTCGTGCCAAAGAAGGGCATGTCATGGGCATGTCTTCAATGTTGAATCTCGCCGGCACACTAAGAACAGCGCTACGCGTACCGAAAGGCTCACGCTTGGTGACGTTTATGTGTGATGGCGGAGATCGTGCGACGGGGAAAATGTATAATCCGGAGTTTTTAAAGCAAAAAAACTTAGACGCTACGGTTGTGAGTGATCAAGAGCTGTTGCGATACTTCCAATCCCTGTAAGCTCTAGGGCATGAGAATAATTCTATCGTGCCCAGTCTCGAAAAATTTCACCAAAGTCTTTGATCAATTTGATCGAGAACTCTTCGTTGCACTCGCCCCACCACTTCTTCCCATGGAGCTCAAACGCTTTGATGGCTGTAAGGTTGGTGACGAGGTGCATATTCAAACGCCTGGTGGCCTCTGGATTAGTCTTATTACCGAAACTTCACGCGGTGAAACAGAGCATTTTTTTGTGGATGAGGGAAGAAAACTGCCTCCTCCGCTAGTGTATTGGCGTCATAAACACATCGTGCGACAAGCCTCACAAGGTTGCGTTATCATCGATGACATTGAATTCCGCGCGCGCTGGAGCGTGCTTGATCCATTGATGAAACCTTTTTTGTGGATGTTGTTTAAACTTCGTCATCCGGTTTATCGTCGCTATTTTCGGGAGAAGAGATGAAAGTTTTTTTCTTAAGTTTTTTTCTGATGAGCTCCGTCTGGTCTCAGACCATTGTGTTTATCGGTGATTCACTCACGGAAGGCTATGGCCTAGATACGGAAGAAGCATACCCAGCGCAATTAGAAGCGATTTATAAAGCTCAAGGTAAGAGTATCAAAGTGATTAATGGAGGAGTCAGTGGTTCAACCACCGCCAGCGCAACTCAGAGAGTGAAATGGTATCTGCGTACTAGGCCCGATATCATCGTGCTCGCTTTGGGTGCTAACGATGGTTTGCGCGGAACTCCTGTAAGTGAGAGTCGAAAAAATTTGGCCCTTGCTCTGCAAGCAGTGAAAGCTGCCAAAGTAAAAGTGCTGCTGGCCGAAATGAAGTTGCCAAAAAATTACGGTGAAAAATATCGCCAAGAATTTGAGAAGATGTACACGCAACTATCGAAAGAAGAGAAGGTGCCACTCTTAGCGTTTATTCTCAATGGCGTCGGTGGTGTCGCCAGTCTTAATCAACCGGATGGCATTCATCCGACGGCCGCCGGGCAAAAAAAGATTGCTGAAAATCTAGTGAAAGCTTTGGAGAAACATTTATGAGTTTAGAAGCCAGAGAGTTATCCAAAGCGCACCATCAAGCAGGTAACCGTATTCCGGTTCTGACAAATTTAAATTTGAAAGTTGAAAACGGGGAAACCGTGGCGATTGTTGGTAAATCTGGAACCGGCAAGAGTACGCTTCTGTCACTCTTAGGTGGTCTTGATCAACCGGACACCGGTGAAATTTGGTTAGCGGGCGAAAAACTCACAGGGCTTTCAGAAACACAACTGGCGCGCATGCGTGCTCGTCGGATGGGAATTATATTTCAGCAGTTTCAATTGGTACAAACACTCACAGCACTTGAAAACGTCATGCTACCGGCAGAAATCCTTGGTGACAAAGATGTGCGCAAAAAAGCAGAAGAGCTGCTCGATGCGGTGGGGTTAACATCTCGTCGTCATCATTTTCCTCATCAACTCTCGGGCGGTGAGCAGCAGCGCGTGGCGATTGCTCGCGCCTTGGCCGGTCACCCGGAAGTGCTTTTGGCAGATGAGCCTACTGGAAATCTAGATGTGGAAACTGGTTTGATGGTGATGGATATGCTCTTTCGTTTGGCGCGCGAGAATAAAGCGGCCGTATTGCTTGTCACTCACGATCCCGAAATGGCCCGTCGTTGCAGTCGTGTGCTTCGTCTTGAAAAAGGGTGCTTGAACTCATGAAACGCTCTTTATGGATACGAAGAGAGTGGGCACGCTACCGTGCTTCTCATATTCTCATAACGGCCACTCTCGTGTTGGGTTTGGGTGGTGTCTTTCTCATAGAGCGCTTGAAAGATGCCTTTTTAACATCTGTTCGTAGTCAGGAAAAAGAATTACTCTCTTCCGACTTTTCCATTCGCGCCCGTCGTCCCTTGATCGAAAAGGAAGTGGAGAAGTTTTTTAGCCTAGTGAAACCTTCCATGGTGGACTCCTACCGTGTGATGGATATGAGCTCCATGCTTTATGCTCCTAAGCAAAACAGTTCTCGCTTAGTGGAAGTGCGTGCCGTGGAAGAAAACTTTCCGTTCTACGGAGAGCTTGAAACCACGACAGGCCCCCTGAAACTCTCGGCGACTCATCCGTTATTCACTGAGAAATGTTTGTGGCTTCATGAAGAGGCGCAGCGTTTACTAGATGTGCAAATAGGAGATGAACTCAAGCTGGGCGAAGCCATTTTTAGAAATTGCGGCACAGTCACAAAAGATTCCACCATGGGCTTTCGTGGTTTTGCATTGGCCCCTCGTATTTATCTGGGGAGAAAAAATCTTGCACAGACTCAACTGTTGGGTGAAGGAACTATTGCCTCACACTCTGTTCATGTACGTTTAAAGCCAATTGAAAACTCTATAGTGCTAGAGTGGCAAAAAGAACTCACCAAAGAATTTGATGATCCTGCTGTGCGCGTATCTCTACCACAAGACACCAGTGAGCAGACGGCCCGTTCGGGTAAACTTTTTGGTGATTATTTGCAACTTGCCTCACTTGTCGCGCTCATCTTATCAGTTGTAGGTACTTTTTATCTTTTCCGTACGCTCGTTCATCGCCGATTGAAAGATGTTGCGATTTTACGTGCCCTAGGTATCTCTTCGCTTAAGGCCCGTGAATTATTGCTGATGCCACTCTTGTTAGATTTTTTATTGGCCCTACCGTTAGCGGCACTTTTTTCAGCGGCCACTTTTCCGTTGATCACCAAAGTCTTAGCGCAACTCTTTTCTACCGTTTTACCCATGACCAGTTTCCCTTGGTCAGTCACTCTCGCGCTGCCCTTCATTCTCGCCATGGTGCTGATGAGTTTGATGCCGGCAGTGGAGGAAGCAGTTCGTGCTCCAGTAATGGGACTGTTGCAAGATCAAGAGAAGACGGGAGTCGTGCCGCTGCGTTTTAGTATTCTCTATGTCGTCGGTGCCCTGGCTTCTTTAGTCGGTCTTTCGATTTGGGCGGCTCATTCTGTTAAGATTGGTTTGCTCTTTGTCGCTGGTCTTTTGGTTGCCATCTTAGTTTTGACTGGGGCCACGCTCTTGCTGCGCTTGATTGGAGAGTCGATTTTAAAACGCAGCTCCAGTTTGAGTGCTGGTGTAGGGCTGATGAGTGGCTTAGTTATTCGTCGATTATTACGTAAACCTGTTACAACACTTTTATCGGTCATAGCTTTGGGCTTAGGTTCTGTTTTGATCTCTTTACTGGGTCATTTAGAATTATCGATTGGCAAAGAATTCAGTCTGGGTGAAAAAGATCGGCCTTCACTCTTTTTATTCGATATCCAGGACGAGCAGACAGAACCTTTACGTGCGTACTTAGGCGAAGAGAAGGTGCCACTTCAGGCCATCTCTCCGATGGTGAGAGGTAAGTTAGTAGCGGTCAATGATGAACCATTTAAAAAAGAAAAATCTCCCACCATGTTTCAGACTCGCGAAGAAGAAAATGAAGCGCGTTTTCGTCAACGGATGATGAATTTAAGTTGGGCGTCAGGTCTTAATGAAAGTGAGCGCATCGTTGAGGGAGTTGATTTTAAAGATGCCAAAGTTAAAGAGGGTGAAGCTCCGCTGTCACTTGAGCGTCGGTTTGCTCAACGCTTGGGGATTAATCTGGGTGATATGATCACCTTTGAAATTTTAGGTGTACCACTTATAGGCCGAGTGGTGAATCTTCGCAGTGTGAAGTGGACAAGTTTTCGTCCCAATTTCTTTATCACTTTTGCCCCTGGTTTTTTAGAAGAAGCACCTAAGAGTTGGTTGGCGGCGATTGGGGATATGCCAGCAATGGAGAAGGCCCGTTTACAAAATTCCATGGCGAAGAAATTTCCTAATATTTCTGCCATTGATGTTGAGCAACTGACGGTGCGCTTGATGGAACTTTTTAATCGTTTAAAACAGGCCTTACAATTAATGGCCTTCTTTTCTTTCTTGGTCGGTATTGTGGTGGTCTCCGCCATGGCACAAGACCAGGTCATCCGTCGTCAGGCCGAGGTCATGTTGGAAAAAACCTTGGGCCTTTCACCTTGGCGCGTGACGTTGATGGTAATGGGTGAGTTTTTAGGATTGGCACTATTGGCCTTTACCTTAGGAGGCCTTGCGGGAGCGGGTATTGCCGGACTTCTGACGGTTTACGTCTTTGAAGGTGAGATGATTTGGAGTTATCAACTTTTAATCTCACTGACTTTAAGTGGAATGCTCTTAGTGTCATTACCACTTTTATTTATGGCGAGACGGATTTTTACCTGGCGACCAGCTGGACTGCTCCAGGGGGCATGAGATAAAATTGAAGCTCTCAAAGGTTGCTTGATGTTTGGTATCGACTTCAGTCCAGAAGGCTTACTCACTTTTTTCTCTGCCTACGCTTATCAGCCGTGGTTGGTTTATTCGTTTATTATAGTTTTTATGACGGCCAGCTCTTTTGGTCTTCCTGTGCCAGAAGAAGTGGTATTAGTGAGTGCAGGACTGGTGGCATTCCTGGCAAAAAATCCTGAGCGCTTTCCGCCGCCGACTCCTGATGCTGAAGGTGTGAATGTCTACACCTTGATGGTAGTGTGTTTTTTGGCGGTCTTTTTGTCAGATATTTTAGTCTATTCCATTGGGAAATTCTTAGGCCATCGCTTAATTAAATACCCTGTCATCAAGCGCCAATTAGAAGGCAAGACCTACGCCACCATTCAAACGTGGTTTCACAAGTACGGTAGCTGGTGCTGTGCTTTTTTCCGCTTCACTCCAGGACTTCGGTTCCCAGGTCATCTCTCCTGCGGAATTTTAGGCATTCCCATGTGGAAATTTATTCTTATTGATGGATCTGCCGCCTTAATTTCGGTTCCAACACAAGTTTGGTTTGTGGCCTCTTATGGAGAGAAGATCTTTGGAACTCTTCAGCAGTTTAAATTCTATTTTTTCGGTTTTATGGCGATAGCATTTTTGGTGTGGTGGATCCGCGGCCGCTTCAAGAAGGATGTGTCACCCGTTCCATAAACTCTTCGGCAGCGGTAAAAATTTTCTTTCTGCGCACTTTATCCATTTTATCTAACGATCCCATCGCCGCACCCATGCGCATGTTTTTTGCAAAGAACTCACGATGCTTTTCCATGAAACGCCAATAGAGACCATCCATTACGTCACACCAAGCCCCTTCGGGATAAGAAGACATTTTACGAATATAATTTGATCCACAGATATAGGGTTTGGTGGCAAAAATACCACCATCAGAGAATTGTGCCATTCCCCAAACATTGGGGCCCATCACCCAGTCTGCTGAGTCGACAAACATTTCCATAAACCAGCGATGCACATCATGAGGATGTACTTCACACAAAAGCATAATATTTGAGAGCACCATCAAGCGCTCAATATGATGGCAATAGCCCAAGCGATCGGCTTTTTTTATAGCGTCATCTAGTACCGGCACGCCTGTTGTTCCGTCGTACCAATGCTTCGTCAAACGACGTTTATGTTCAAAGAAGTTTTTCTCGGATTGAATATGATCAAAACCGCGATAGATGCCATGGATGAATTCACGCCATCCGATCACTTGGCGAACGAATCCTTCTACTGAATTAAGTGGCATATCGCGCTCTAAAAGCTTGGGCACTTGCTGCATCAACATCTCTGGCGGCAGGAAGCCGATATTCATATAAGGCGAGAGGGTTGAGTGATAAACAAAATCAAAATGCGGTGTCAGTGCATCTTCATAATCGCCAAAGAGTGCCAATCGATTTTTGAAAAAATCCCCTGCCACAACTTTGGCACGAGAGCGACTGGTTTCGAGCCAAAAGTCGGAAGATTTTCCAGGATGATCCGCGAACTTTTTATCAACTAGTTTAATAACTTCATACCCCAGTGGTGTTATTTCAACTTTAGGCAATGGCGGAGGAATGAGATCTCTGGGAAGTTTTTTGCGGTTATCGGCATCAAAACTAAATTTTCCTCCGATGGGTTTGCCTTTAGCGTCCATCAGTATGCCCATTTTTTTACGTTGACCTTCATAGAAGGTTTTCATAAACGGTTTTTTA